>NZ_JBSIUV010000039.1:0-19640 GCF_053654515.1 Helicobacter sp. T3_23-1059
AAAAATAAAATGTTGTCATTGTGATTTGCCATACTTAATGGCATTTGCGCGAAGTATTTTAAGGAGTTTTATTCGTCATTGTGAGCGGATTTTCATAAAATCCGTGCGGCAATCCATACTATAATGCAAGGAAAGTAGATTGCTACGCAAAATCTAACGATTTTTTAAAAAAATGCGCTTTGCTTGCTTTTCTCACCCTGCTTTGCTTGCAACGATTGAATAAAAATAAAGCAAATTCTAGCAATGAAAAATATACATAATAAATTGCCGTGAATTTGATAGCACAAATTTTTATAATGACAATTTTCAAATCCCGTGTAGATGGGTTAATGCGAGTGTGTTCCTTGTCGTATTAAGGTTTTTTTAAAAGCCAAAGCAACTCTAAATATCAAAATACAAACAGAGATATTTCGCTAACGCTAAATATGACAACAATAGAGAATCTTTTGTCGCTCCGCTAAATATGGCAATTTATAGCGTGTTGGTTGGCGCGAATGGATACTTCTATTTTGCAAAAAATCTAAGCGTGGCAAAAAGTCGTCTATAAATGTAATCTATAAATATGCAAATGTTAGATTTTGCTTTTTTGCAATTTGTAAAAATCAACACCAAAATGGCTAAATCTAGTCGTAAATACGATAATAGTTGGCTATAATCAAAGTTTGTTTTGCACCTTTATCTACAAATATCCACGAAAAAAATTATTTGAATCTTTTAACCACGATTTATATGGCTTAAAAAATCAACCTAAAAAAATCAAAATCAACAAAAAACAAAAATCTAGGAGTATAGATGAGTTACCATATATTAGCGATTTTGGGCTTGGCAGGCAAAGACAAAGAAGGCAACTTTACAAAAGCTACTTATAGTAAGGATTCCACGCTGGTTTTGCCACTGCTAAAAAATGGCGAGTTTCACAACTCCACGCATTGTCTAATCGATAGTTTTGGCGAAAATGCAACTTATACTTTTATCGGCACAAGTGAATCTATCAAATATCAAAATGATATTTTTGACACATTGCCACAATGCAAGGCGATTTTTGAAAAATATCCGCCTTTGGTGTTGCGAGATTCAAATGAAATCGAAGCGATTTTTCATCAAATAATCGAATCTATCAAAAACAGCAACAGCGAAAATATCATTTTAGACATTACGCACGGATTCCGTCATCAGCCCATTATCGCTAGTTTTGCAAGCACTTTGGCGCAAATAAATACCAAAAAATCCATAACGCTACTTTTTGCAAAAACGCAAGGCAAAGATTCGCAAGGGCGCGATTTGTTTCAATATACAAGTTTGAAGCGATACTCACAAATAAGCCTTATTGCGCTTTGTTTGAATACATTTGTGCAAACTTTGAGCGTGCCAGAGATGCCCTCTTTAGCAGGAAATAATCTTATCAAAGCATTAAACGATTTTTCTAAATCGTTGTTTGCAAATGCGTTTAATGATATATTCAAAAACCTAGATAAAGCACTTTTTGAATTACAAAAAGCCAAAAATAATGATGAGTTTATAGGGACAAAATCTATTTTAGATGAAGTGTTAGATATTTTGAATAAGTTTTTAGACATTAAAAACGCAAAAAAAGATTATGCTAAACACCATAAAATAGCAAAGATTATGCACCAAACAGGATTTTATCTCATCGCTGCGACTTATATTTATGAAGCGATTGGGCTTTATATTGTAGATGATTTTGACAAGCAAGGTTTTATAAACAAAGCGATTTGTAATGAATATGATTTGACAAATGCTGTAAGATATTTTGTCTTAACAGGAAATAAACCAAATCAAACAAAAGACAAAAAAGATGCATTAAAAAATTTTGATGAACTAACCATTTACAGAGATAATAATCAAGAAAAATTTGAATCTTGGCAAAAACTGCTTGCACAAATAAAACGATTTAGAAATGATTTAGCACATATAGCCAAAGATACAAAATACGATACCAAAAATATTGGTGGCACTCTCAATAGAGCGTTACAAGATTTAGAGCAAATCACAAACCAAAATCCACACAATAATGATTCAAAAACATTTGGCGAATCAAAACATAGTGACGGTGCTTTGCAAGCACAACTACAAAAACTAAAGAATCACTAATGTCAAAAACACTATTTATCCTGCTAAATCACAGACTAAACGATGAGCAAAAAAGCGAGGCAAAGACGCGATTTGGCATAGAAAATTTTATAGATTTGACAAATGAAAAATGGAGCAATATACCGCCTGAGTTAGAATGCTTAGATGGGATTTTAGAGGAGTTTAAATCCGCTCTAAAATCTAGCGCAAAAAGCGGGGATTACTTGCTTGTGCAGGGCGATTTTGGTGCGACTTATGCGATGATACGATACGCGCTAAATTTGGGCGTAATCCCCATATACGCCACGACAAAGCGCGTAGTCATCGAAATGGAAGAAAATGGCGTAACGATTAGCAAAAAATCGTTTGCGCACGAGCGATTTAGGGTTTTTAGCGAGTAGATTTTGGGCTTGCTAATAAATCGTGTGCGATAGATTTTGGCGATAAAGCGTGCAAATCAAATCTAAAATCAAAATCTAGCAAAGTAGTAAAATGTTTGAATTTTGTAAAATCTCTGTGCTAGCTAGAGATAGGCATAAGCCACCATTTTTTGTCGGCTCTAGGCTTCGCGGTGGGCTAGGATACGCGCTAAAATCCATCGTTTGTATAAAAGAAAGCAGAGAGTGCAAAAACTGCGAGTTTGCGACATCGTGCGTGTTTTTTAGATTTTATGAAAGCAAAAATGTTTATCACAATTTTCGTTTTGATTTTGAGCTAGGGATGAGCAGGTATGATTTTAGTTTTTATCTATTTGGGAGAGAGGTAGAAAACGCCCCCATAATCATCGCAAGCTTGCATAAAATGCTATGTGAAAACGGGCTAGAATCTAGTGGTAAAAAGATACTATTTAGCGATATTTTTATATTTGTAAATGATAATTTTTGCTTTGGCAGTAGGGATAAAAAAGGGCTACAAATGCCACTAGATTTTGCGCAAAAATTTATAGCAAATGATGAATCAAAAGATTTTGCCTCACGCGCTAGGGTTTTGTTTATCACGCCACTTCGTATCAAAAAGCATAATCTTTTTGTGAGGGATTCTAGCTTGGAGCTAGGCGATATACTTCGCTCGATTTACGCTCGCAAGCTAAGTTTGAACGATATGGAGCGAGAGAAAATGCCAGATTTTGCAGGCAAAATCACTAGGCAAAATCTAACCTATATCGATACTTTTCGCAAAAGTAACTCACAACAAACAAGTATGAATCTAGGGGGGCTTGTAGGCGAGATTTTACTTGAGGGGCTAGATAGGCAAAGTTATGAAATGCTAAAACTAGGCGAGATAATAGCCGTAGGCAAACAATGCTCTTTTGGGCTAGGCAAAATAGAAGTTTTGCAAGATTTGGGGTAGCTTTTTGGCTAAAACAGCTTGAGTAGATTGTTTTTTATTAGTATCTGTGCGAAAAACAAAAAAACTAAGGTAGAAAAATGGAGTATGTTTGGTTAAAAGAGGTAGATTCTACACAGGAGGAGTTAAAACGCATTCTTGCAAAATCTGCTATCGTAAAAAATGCAAATGATAATAAAGCTAGCAAAAAATCTACTCTACAAACTAAGATGACAGATTTTACATTGCCACCTAAATTTTCATCAAAATGCGACACAAAATCCAAACGCTTCCCCAAACTAGAATCTAAAGAATTGTGCGTTATAGCCGATATGCAAACTGCTGGCGTAGGATCTAGGGGCAATTCGTGGAAAAATGTAAAAGATTCTCTTATGTTTTCATTTACTTTTTTATCCCCTCCAAAAGATTTGCCAAAGCAAAGTGTGGCTTTGTATTTGGGATTTGTTTTCAAAGAAGTGCTTGTGTCTCTAGGCTCGGCTGTGTGGCTAAAATACCCAAATGATTTGTATGTAGGAAATAGCAAAATTGGGGGGATTTTAGTTAGCATTTACCAAAATCATTATTTGTGTGGAATCGGACTAAATTTGCAAAGTGTAGAATTTGGTAGCCTAGATATTAAGCCAAAAAAATGCGAGATTTTGGATAAATATTTTAAAATTTTGCAAAAACCTCCAACTTGGAAACAAATTTTTAATAAATATAGGCTAGAATTTTATAAAAATTTTTCTTTTTCCTTTCATTTCAAAGGGGAGTGCATAAGTCTAAAAGAAGCTACTTTGCGCGAAGATGGAGCTTTGGAAGTGGGTGGAGAGATGATTTATAACCTAGATAGATAAAATTAGCGGAGAAGTAGCGATGTGTGAAGTCATAACCATAGCAAATCAAAAAGGTGGAGTAGGAAAAACCACGACAGCGGTAAATCTAGCGGCGTGTCTAGCAGCAGCAGAAAAAAAGGTGTTGCTTATAGATTTTGATTCTCAAGCAAATGCGACAAGGAGCTTGGGGCTTCGCCGCACAAAGATAGAATCAAACATTTATCATGTGCTTATGGATAGCAAAAAAATCACTGAAGTCATACAAAAAACAGATATAGAATTTATGGATATTGTCCCATCAGACATTGCGCTAGTGGGCATCGAAAAGAGTTTTTGGGCAAATAAAGAGGGCAGAGAGCTAATCTTAAAGAAAAAAATCGCTGAAGTGCAAGAACGATATGACTTTATCATCGTAGATTCTCCACCTGCTTTGGGTCCGCTAACTGTAAATGCGCTTGCAGCGGCAAATTCTGTGATTATTCCTGTGCAATGCGAATATTATGCTTTGCAAGGTGTTACCCAACTGCTAAATACCATAAAACTCGTCAAAGAAAACGGAATCAACCCCACGCTAAAAGTGCGCGGACTTCTACCCACAATGTATGCAGCGCAAAACAACCTTCACAAACAAGTTTTAACCGAGCTTAGAGAGTATTTTGATACAAATCTTTTCAAAAAAGATGAAAAACCAAAAAATACAGAAAGTATCGAGCCATATATTGTTATTCCACGAAATATTAAACTTGCTGAGTGTCCTAGCTTTGGCAAACCAATCATAGAATACGATGTAAAATCTAGTGGCAGTGTAGCTTATCAAGATTTAGCCGAAGTCATTTTGCGAGGAGCGTAAGTTGGCAAAGAAGCAAAAAAAAGCACTTGGGAGCGGGCTAGCTGAGCTACTTGGCGATACTATGCACGCTTATGAAGAGGAACTTAGCAATGCTAGGGATTCTAGCGGTCGGGTGGCTAGAGAGTTTGAGATTGTCGAGCTAGAAGTGGATAAAATCCACCCAAATCCATATCAGCCACGCAAAAATTTCGATGAAGAATCCCTAAAAGAGCTAGCAAAATCGCTAGAGGAAGATGGGCAGATACAGCCTATCGTAGTTTATGAAGATGATGGGAAATATTTTTTAATCGCGGGTGAGCGTAGATTGCGTGCTAGCAAAATCGCAAAGAGGGCAAATATTAAGGCGATTATTGATAGCTCTTTTAAAAGTAAGCTACGAGAAATCGCATTGATAGAAAACATACAGCGAGAGGATTTAAATGCTATTGAGCTTGCAAACTCATATCAAGCACTGATTGATGAGCACAATATCACGCACGAGGAGCTAGCAAAGAAGCTAAAAAAATCCCGCACTCAAATCACAAATACTCTGCGACTACTTCAGCTGGGGGAGTATGCGCAAAATCTAATATTAGATGGGAAAATCACGCAAGGGCACGCCAAAGTGATGGTAGGACTTAGTCAAAAAGACCAACAAGTCTTAGCAGATTCTATCATTGGACAGAAGCTATCTGTAAGCGATACGGAAAACCTAGCCAAGAATCTAAAAAATTCCGCAGGTGGAGCTAAGCAACCTAAAATCAAAAGAGAATCTAATAAAGAGGCAGATTCTATATTAGATGAGTTAAAAGAGCTACAAGAGGTTTTTGTATCTTTTGGCATAAGCGCGCAGATTTCAAGCAAAAGTGTTACAATTCAACCCAAAAGAGATCAAATTTTGTGGTTAATTGAGAAGTTAAAATCTTAAATTTAAGATTAGTTTGCTACAATATCCAAATGCCATCAAACAAAAACTTAAGAAAGGACTAAGATGAGTATCACTATACCAGACCCGTATCTAATGTCGCTAGTGTTTGTTGTATTTTTGATTACGATGTTTTTGCTAAATGTGTGGTTATTTAAGCCTTTGATAGGTTTTATGGACGAGCGCGAAGCAACACTGCGCAAAGATTTGGATTTAGTAAGTAGTAGCGATACTCAAGTCCAAGAGATACAACAACAAATCCAAGATATACTCTCTACTGCTAGAAATCACTCAAGCGAAATCCTCCAAAAAGCTACCAATGACGCAAAGGCTCTCTATGAAGCGAATGTGCAAAAAAAACAAGAAGAGCTAGCAAAAAAACTGCAAGATTTTAGAGCGAATTTAGACAAACAAAAAGAAGTAAGCAAAAAAGAGTTGCTTGCTTCTTTGGGTGAGTTTGAGGACGCACTTAAACTCAAAATAAAACAACTATAATAGCTATTAAGGAGAATCTATGAAAATTGCACATAATACAAAATGGTTTGTTAGGCTTATGCTTTTTGTAGGTTTGTTGCCAAGTATATCTTTTGCTTCTGGTGCAGTAGATATTTCACAGACTGACTTTACGGTGCGAGTGATAAACTTTGTGATTTTTGTGGCGATTGTGTGGTATTTTGTTGTGCCGTATTTGAAAAATATCTTGCAAACTCGAAAGGATAGTATCTCAAAGCGATTTGAGGAAGTCCAAGAAAAAATGAAATCTGCCAAAAAAGCAAAAGAACAAGCAAATAAACAACTTGATGATGCCAAGAAAAAAGCAGATGAAATCATAGCCTTTGCAAAACAAGAGGCAAGCAATATCGCAAAACGATATGATGAGCTATACAAGACAGATGCAGAAAATCTAAACAAAAGTAGCCAAGCAGTTATGGAATTTGAAGAGAGAAAGATGTGCGAAGAAATCGTCCAAGCGGTGCTAAAAGAGCTATTTAATGGAAAGGCTGGGGACATTAGTAGCGATGAATATGTGAGAATCTTGCGAAAAAAGGTGGCATAAATGGAAGAGATTATCGCAAAAAAATACGCCCAAGCACTTATTAAAACTTATGATAATGCTATGCTAAAAAAGCTCACAGAAGTTTTGTGCGAGGCTTGTAAAGCGTTTGAAGTGGAGAAGTTTAGGGATATTATTCATTCTCCCTATGTATCAAAAGCTAAGAAAAAAGATTTGTTGTTGTCTTTGCTAGATAATCAAAAAGAGTTTGCAAATTTTGTAGATTTGCTTATACAAAATGCCCGCATAGAGCTTATGCCTTTTATTGCTGAGATTTTGCAAAAGCATTTGCGAAGCCTGCAAAATCAGCATAAGGCGATTTTATATGCAAATAAAAACCTAGATTCTGGCACGATTGATAGCATTGCCAAAAGTCTCTCAAATCGACTTGGTGCTAAGCTTAGCATAGAGCAATCCCAAGCCAAAATCGATGGCATCAGGCTGGTAGTAGAGGATTTGGGAGTAGAGATTTCTTTTCTTAAAAAGAAATTTTTTGATGATTTGCAATCCCATATTTTAAAGGCGATTTAGTATTGTATTTATCCCAAAAGTAAAGGAGAAAAAGAAGTGGCACAGAAACTAAAATCAGAAGAAATCAGCTCAATAATCAAAGAAAAAATTAGTAGCTTTGATGTAAAAATCGACATATCCGAGACAGGTAAAGTTATCGCTTATGCCGATGGTGTGGCGAAAGTATATGGGCTAAAAAATGTAATGTCCTATGAAATGGTGGAGTTTGACACAGGAGATTTTGGACTTGCTTCAAACTTAGAGGAAGGTAGCGTTGGTGTCGTTATCTTAGGTAATGGTAGCAAAATCAAAGAGGGTGCTTCTGTCAAAAGGCTAAACAAACTTATGAAAGTCCCCGTAGGAGACTCAGTAGTAGGACGCGTCATCAATACTATTGGCGAGCCAATCGATGGCAAAGGCGCGATAGAGGCGAGTGAGTATCGATTTGTCGAGGAAAAAGCCCCCGGTATTATGGATAGAAAATCTGTCCACGAGCCATTGCAAACGGGGTTAAAAGCTATTGACGCGCTTGTGCCAATCGGTCGCGGGCAACGCGAGCTAATCATCGGCGATAGACAGACAGGCAAAACAACAGTCGCCATAGATACAATCATCAACCAAAAAGGACAAGATGTTATTTGTATATATGTGGCTATCGGGCAAAAAGAATCCACCGTCGCACAAGTGGTGCGCAAGCTTGAAGAACACGGGGCTATGGAATATACCGTCATTGTCAATGCGCCTGCTTCTTCCTCTGCTGCTATGCAATATCTTGCTCCATATACAGGCGTAACTATTGGCGAATATTTTAGGGATAATGCACGACACGCACTCATTATTTACGATGATTTAAGCAAGCACGCGGTTGCATATCGAGAGATGAGTTTGATTTTGCGCAGACCTCCCGGTCGTGAAGCATTCCCCGGCGATGTATTTTATATCCACTCTCGCTTGTTGGAGCGCGCTGCAAAATTATCTGATGAAAAAGGTGCTGGCTCACTAACTGCATTGCCTATCATCGAAACTCAAGCAGGCGATGTCTCAGCATATATCCCTACAAATGTTATTTCTATTACCGATGGGCAGATTTTCTTAGAAACAGATTTGTTTTATTCAGGTGTTCGTCCTGCGATAAATGTAGGACTATCTGTATCGCGAGTGGGTGGTGCAGCGCAAATCAAAGCTACCAAACAAGTAGCTGGCACATTGCGACTAGATTTGGCACAATATAGAGAGCTTCAAGCATTTTCACAATTTGCCTCCGATTTGGACGAGGTAAGTCGAAAACAGCTAGAGAGAGGGCAAAGAATGGTGGAAGTGCTTAAGCAACCACCTTATTCTCCATTGCCTATTGAGCGACAGGTAGTAGCGATTTTTGCTGGAGCGCACGGATTTTTAGATGATATTCCTGCCAATAAAGTTGGGCATTTTGAAAACGACTTGTATCCATTTTTAGAAGCGAAGTATCCTAAGATTTTTGAGGGTATTCGTAGTAAAAAAGCACTTGATAAGGATTTAGAGGCAAGTCTTACAAAGGCATTAGAAGAATACAAACTAAGCTTTAGCTAGGGAGTAGAAAATGGGAAATAATCTAAAAGAGATTAGGACGAAAATCAGCAGTGTCAAAAGCACCCAAAAAACGACACGTGCTATGAAACTTGTATCTACTTCAAAGCTAAAAAAAGCTGAAGAAATGGCAAAGCGTTCTAGAGCTTTCCACGATAGGTTAAATGAAGTATTTGAAGATGTGGTATCAAAAATGCGAGTGCGTGGGCTAGAAAACATCAATAGTCGCTTTTTTATTAACCTAAAAAATAAAGAAGTAAAAAAGGTTGATATTGTGTTTATTACTGCGGATAAAGGTCTTTGTGGCGGGTTTAATGCAGCAACCATTAAAGAAGTGTTGCGACTTATTGCTGATTTTAAATCAAAAGGCGTTAAGGTGCGACTTCGTGGCGTTGGCAAAAAAGGCATAGCATATTTTACTTTCAATGAAATTGAGATTTTGGATAAAGTTACAGGGCTTAGCTCTTCGCCTGATTTTGAACGAGCAAGTGAATTTATTATGCAAGTAACCAAAGACTACTTAGATGGATTGACAGATGAAGTGATTTTGGTGCATAATGGATTTAAGAACAAAATATCCCAAGAACTAAAAGTAAAATCTATCTTGCCACTAGGCTACAAACTTGAGCAAGTCATCGCCGAGATGGAGGAGGATACTACTCCACAAGAGACGATTACTATTGAGCCTGATGATGACGAAGATGCCGTGCTAGACCAAGCGGCGCAAAAATACATAGAATATAATATGTATTACGCGCTTATAGATTCTCTAGCAGCAGAGCATAGTGCGCGAATGCAGGCTATGGACACAGCCACAGAGAATGCAGGCGAGCTAGTAAGGGAGCTTACTATCTCTTATAACAAAGCGCGACAAGAAGCGATTACTACCGAGCTAGTAGAAATCAACGCAGGCGCGGAATCTATGAAATAAAGGAGATTAAATGGAATCAAAAGAAGGAAAAATAGTCCAAGTCATAGGACCTGTGGTAGATGTCGATTTTGACTCATATCTACCTTTTATCAACGAAGCGTTAGATATTGTTTATGATTTTGATGGCAAAAAGAAAAATCTTGTCTTAGAAGTCGCAGCGCATTTGGGGGATAACCGTGTGCGTGCAATCGCTATGGATATGACAGAGGGGCTTACTCGCGGACAAGCAGTAGTCGCAAGAGGCGAGATGATAACTGTGCCTGTAGGTGAAGCCGTGTTAGGCAGAATCTTTAATGTCATCGGCGAGGTTGTCGATGGCGGTGCGCCTGTAAAAAGCGATTTGCGATGGGCTATCCACAGAGAAGCACCAAAATTTGAAGAGCAAAGCACAAAGACAGAGATTTTTGAAACAGGCATAAAGGTTGTTGATTTGCTTGCCCCTTACTCCAAAGGTGGTAAAGTAGGGCTTTTTGGTGGTGCAGGTGTTGGCAAGACCGTTGTCATTATGGAGCTTATCCATAATGTCGCTTACAAACATAGTGGATATTCGGTGTTTGCAGGTGTGGGTGAGCGCACAAGAGAGGGAAATGACCTTTACCACGAAATGAAAGAAGGTGGCGTCATAGACAAAGTCGCACTTTGCTATGGGCAGATGAATGAGCCACCGGGTGCTAGAAACAGAATCGCGTTTGCGGGGCTAACTATGGCGGAATATTTCCGTGATGAAAAAGGGCTAGATGTGCTTATGTTTATTGATAATATTTTCCGCTATGCGCAATCAGGCTCTGAAATGTCGGCGTTGCTAGGCAGAATCCCATCTGCTGTGGGATACCAGCCAACTCTAGCAAGCGAAATGGGCAAGCTCCAAGAGAGAATCACTTCTACCAAAAAAGGCTCTATCACTTCTGTCCAAGCGGTATATGTGCCAGCCGATGACTTGACTGACCCTGCTCCTGCGAGTGTTTTTTCTCATTTAGATGCAAGAACCGTGCTAAATCGTAAAATAGCAGAAAAAGGAATCTATCCTGCGGTAGATCCGCTTGACTCATCATCAAGAATGCTAGACCCACAAATCGTAGGCGAAGAGCATTATCAAATTGCCACAGGTATCCAACAAATCCTCCAAAAATACAAAGATTTGCAAGATATTATCGCTATTTTGGGAATGGACGAGCTATCCGAAGAGGATAAAAAAGTGGTGGAGCGAGCAAGAAAGATTGAAAAATTCTTATCTCAACCATTCTTTGTCGCCGAAGTATTTACAGGAAGCGCAGGTAAATATGTCGCATTAGAAGATACGCTTGAAGGGTTTAAGGGAATCTTAGAGGGCAAGTATGACCATATCCCTGAAAACGCATTTTATATGGTAGGAAACATACAAGAAGCAGTCCAAAAAGCAGAGAGTATGAAAAAAGCGTAAAGGTTGCTGTATGGAAAAATTAAATCTAAGCATTGTAACGCCTTATGGCGAAATATTCTCTGGGCAGGTGGATTCTATCACTATGCCGGGCGTAGAGGGGGAGTTTGGCGTTTTTTATGGACATAGCAACCTTTTGTCATTACTAAAAGCAGGCGTGATAGAGTTTGCCTATGACAATAAGCGCGAACTTGTGGCTATCGACTGGGGGTATGCAGATGTAAGTGCTACAAAAGTTAGCATTATCGCAAATGGTGCGGTGGCAATCGGCGGAAATGATGAAAGTGCGATTTCTGCTGGGATTGATAGTGCTAGAAAATTACTTGAAGATGCTAGTGATGATAGAGTGGCGATTTCTTCGGTTGTCTCTCGTATCGAGCAAGTTGTAAAAAGTGGAATCTAAGGAAATCAAAAAGTATGAGTTCGTTGTTTATATTTTTTGAGGAATCTAGCCCCATCACTCTTTTTACTCTTGTGTGGCTATCGTTTTATTTTGTTGTTACGCTGTGGATATTTTTTTATAAATACTTCTCTATCTCTAGTATGTGCAAAGAGGAGCAAGAATCGTTAGATGCGATTTTGCAAGGGCAGCAGAGATTTCCAAAAGATGCGTTATTTTTTAATACCGAGCACGGGCTAAAGACGGGGATTTTTTCTATTTGGAAAAATAAAACCATAAAAGAGGCAAGCACAGGGCTATCATTTTTAAGCATTATTGCTTCGACCTCGCCTTTTATAGGGCTATTTGGCACGGTGGTTGAGATTTTAGATGCGTTTGGTAGGCTTGGTAGCACGGGACAAATTTCTTTTGATGTGATAGCTCCCGTCATTTCAAAAGCCCTTATTGCCACAGCAGCGGGGATTTTGACGGCGATTCCAGCTTATACATTTTTTTTAAGTTTGAAACGAAAAGTGTATGATTTGGGTGTGTATGTGCAAATGCAGATAGATTATGTAGTCCCTGCACATAAGTATTAAAATCTTTTTAATAGCAAGATGGGTGCATAAATATGGACGAGAATTTTTTGTGGGAGGATAAACCAGAGCTAAATATCACTCCCCTTGTAGATATTATGCTAGTGCTTCTTGCTATACTTATGGTTACCACCCCTACAATCGTATATCAAGAAGATATTACCCTCCCCAAAGGCACAAAAACCAATAAAAGAGCATTGGATAATACCTTAGAAATCCGCATAGACAAAGACAAAAAAGTCTATATCAAAAACAACTCTTATGAATATAAAGCATTCCCTGATAGTTTTAACTTACTTGCCAGACAATACGACAAAAAAGAAACTCCTGTATTTATCCGTGGCGATGAGCGACTAAACTATGAAACAATAATGTTTATACTAAAATCTGTCAAAGAAGCAGGATTTCAAAAAATTTCTCTTGTAACAAGTGGGTAAAAAATGCTTCAAAAAAGTGAGATTCCTTTTATTTATAGCGGTATTAGTGCTTTTTTGGTGTATTTTTTTGTCCTATTTTTGTTGCTATTTAATTTCACTCCACTTTTTAAAACCAAATACATTCCGCGCACAAGCACGATTTTGGAGCAATCTATCGCCATAAGCATAGCCGAGCCCAAAAAATCCCAAAAACAAGACAAAAAAAGTGCGGGCACTCCTGTGGAGGGAATGGGGATAAAAGAGATGTTTTCTAGCATAGCTGATGCAGAGATAATCCCTCCCATAGAAGCTGATGACAGAAGTCAAATCGCTAAAAATACCCAAGATAAAAGCGAAAAAAATGCCCTCCAAGCCCTCCAAGAAGAAATCGAAAAAATCCGCGATGAAATCAAAGCTATGGATAATAAACAGATCGATGCGCAATCCCAAACCCTCTCCCCAGAATTTGCCGATGGAAAGTATGATGAATGGTATGGGCAAATATATGATATTATTTATCGCAAATGGAATCCGGGATTTTATCAATCATATCAAGGCGCGGTTGTTAGCACGCTAGTGCAGATAAGTGCTAGCGGTGATTTTAGTTATCGTGTGGTAAGGTTATCTAAATTTGATGGATTAAATGAGGGCGTTGTTGAGCTATTAGATTCGTTTTTGACGGAGAATTTTCCACCACACCCAGAGGGCAAAGCGGTGCAGATTGATATGAATTTCCGCATAGATTCTAACTAGATTTTCTTGCATATTTTTTTATGCTATGTGCTAGAATCTCACTAACTTTTTAAAACAAAGGAATAATATGAAAAAACGCGTTTTTTTGAAAGGATTTTTTGTAGTTTTGGGATTATTTGTGAATGTGGCTTTTGGCGCAGATGCGACTATGGATATTGTAAAAAGTGTCCAAAGAATGCCAAAAATCGAAGTAGGATATATCCCCACAGGAGAGTCTCTCACAGCAAAAAGGGCTTATAAAGTGCTTATGGGGGATTTAAATGTATCGGGGCATTTTGAGCCAAGCGATGGCAACGCATACAGCAAAGCAAGCATAGATTATAGTATTTATCAAGCAAAAAAGATTGATTTGGTAGCGATTGTAGAAGTAAAAAAAGAAAACAAGGCATACAAAGCGACATTGCGACTTTATGATATAAACTCTTCAAATCTAAGTATCAACAAAACCTATCAAATTGCAGATTCTCAACTATATCCATTTGCCGCACATAAAATGGCTATTGACATAAACAAATACATTAAAGCCCCTTCGATTGATTGGATGAGTAGGTATGTGGTATATTCACAATACACCGTATCAGGACTTGCAAATATCGTCCTTAGCGATTATACGCTTACTTATAATCAAACCATTGTTACAGGTGGGCTAAATATTTTTCCAAAATGGGCAGATTCTAGTCAAAAAGAAATCTACTTCACGCGTTACTTGCCATTGCCTACGATTATCCGTTACAATATTTATACAGGGGAGAGTGAAAGGCTTGTCGATAGTCAGGGAATGGCAGCTGTTTCGGATGTAAGCAAAGATGGTAAAAAACTTCTAATCACTCTTGCGCCACGCAAACAAACCGATATTTATCTCTATGATACCAAAAGCAAAAAACTAAGCCAGATGACAAAATATCCCGGGATTGATGTCTCGGGCGCGTTTATCAAAAACGACAATGAAATGGTATTCATTTCTGATAGGCTTGGCACGCCAAATGTCTATTCTAAAGCACTAAATCTAAACGCCCCAGCCCAACAAGTCGTTTTTCACGGCAGGAATAATAATTCTGTTAGTTCTTTTGGGGATTATATCGCGTATGCGAGTCGCGAGAGCAATAATGAATTTGGTCCAAATATTTTTAATATTTATATTATTTCTACCAAAAGCGATTATATCCGCAGGCTTACAGCTGTGGGCAATAATCAAATGCCAAAATTCTCTCAAGACGGCGGAAGTGTGATGTTTTTGAAACATACAGCAAATTCATCTGCGATTGGCGTGATACGACTTGACTATAATAAAAGTTTTTTATTTCCTCTTACAAATGCCACAGGGATACAATCATTTGATTGGTAATAGCTATGCGTAAGGAGGCAAAAGATGCGAGTTGCAAAATGTATTTTTGTGTTTTTGATTGCGAGTTTTGGGCTAGGATTTTTAGCTTGCGCAAGCGCAAAATCTAAGACTACAAAGACGCAAGATTTTAGCACTTTGCTTGAGACGCAAGACATAGAGCAAATTATTCAAAATCAGGCAAAATCATTGCTAAGCAAACATTTTGTCAAAAAGCTAGAATCTAAAAAAGTAATCACTATAAGTGAAATGCAAAATGCCACAAGCGAACATATAGACTCATTTATTGTAAGGTTTAAAACACTTATAGATGAAAAATTTGTTTTTACAAATGCTATCACAAATAACAATAAAGAATCTATGATAGTGGATTCTAGGGCTTTGAGAGAAAATGAAGAATACAATCAATACACCACCAAAGAAAAAGGGAATTTGCTAGCACCTGATTACGCTTTGCGTGGCAGGCTTAATATGACACACAAGGCAAATGGCAAAAAGACAACAATCAATATAGAGCTAACTTTGACATTAACAGACTTAGATAGTGGCATAGAGGTGTGGAGCAATGCAGAATCTATCGCAAAACTTATCCCCTCAAGCGAGGCGTATAAATACGGGATCGGCAAGCAATCGCCGTCAAAACAAATAACATATAACTAGTGGATAACGATATATAATCAATGTATCGCAAGCCATCAAAAGCCAGATAAAAGTGCGTGTTTCAAACTATTGCGATTAGGCGTGCCAAAGTCTAATAATTGCAATGTGGATAGTTGCCAAAAAATCGGCAATATCTATGGCGTAATAGGCAGGTGGCAAGATGCAATGATGTATTATAGAGAAGCAATAGACCAAGGCGATAGTGACGCATATAGTGTGCTAGCATATAGCTTTGAGATAATGGGCGCATTTAGCCACGCGATAAAGTATTATAAAATCTCGTGCGAGCAATATGGCGATTATGATGCGTGCGGGAATCTAGGTGGATTATATGGCAGGGAAGAGGATTATACCAGTGCTAAAACATATTGGGAAATAGCGTGTGAAAAAGCAGGACCAGCATTTAGAGCGCAATCTTGTATGGATTTGGGGATTATCTTTTATGAGGGAAAAAGTGTGCGCAAAGATTATGCAAAATCTAGCCTTTATTACACAAAATCTTGTGAGCTAGATAATGCGCTTGCTTGTAATCAGCTAGGTAGTCTCTATGCGGAGGGGCAGGGCGTGCGCAAAGATATATCCATTGCTAAGAGATATTTTGGCAAGGCTTGTGATTTGGGCGAGCAGGTGGGGTGTTCAAATTGGAAAATATTTAGAGAAACAAAGGATACAAACACGCTAGATTCTAGGGGCTATGACTATGATAATATACACGAGAGTGTGGATTAAACGCGTTTAATATAGTGTTTTGTGCGTTTTTTTTGCGAGGTATATTGTTTAAAAATTAAGGTATAAAAACGCTGTGTAGAGATAGAATATTTCATTAACAATAACCACAGATGATGAAGTTTAAATGGCAAAATTTTTCAATGCAAAATTCCCTATAAAAGCCTAAAATCCGCATAAAAAACGCAAAAAATAACAAAATGTTTATGTTTATTATGTTAAAATCGTGCTTTTAATCTCAAACATAAAGGAGTCCCCTTATGAAGAAGTTTATGTTATTTGGTGTGGCTTTTGCACTTGTTTTGATGACAGGCTGTGGAAACAAAGAGGTCGAAGTTGGTTCTGATATAGATGATGAGACTGACACAGAAGTATATCAAGGAGCTAGAGGCTCAGGTGGTGGTAGAGGTGGCGCAGGCGGTGCGTTTGGAGATGGCACAGATGCAGGCGAAACCATAGGAAGTGTGTATTTTGATTTTGATAGATTTAATATCCGCGGAGATATGCAATCTGTCATAGATGAAGCCGCAAGAAACATAAAAGGCAAGCAAAGCTATCAAGTAACTATTGAGGGCAATGCTGATGAGCGCGGAACAGATGAGTATAACTACGCACTTGGCACAAAACGCGCAATCGCAGTGCGAGACGCGCTATCTCTAAAAGGCGTAAATCCTGCTAATATACGCGTGATTAGCTTTGGTGAGAGCAAACCACTATGCACAGAGCAAACCGAAGAATGCTATCAGCAAAATCGCAGAGGAGATATACGCGTGATAGGTAGCACTTATCCTGCGCAATAGTTTAATAGCTGGACTCTATTAGCTCTTTTTGATTTTGTGTAGCATAGCAAATTTAGACATACAAAAAGCGCGAAAGATGACAAAGACAGAGAGCGTAAGCATTTGTAGCGTTTTTTGTTTTTTCTTTTTTGTATGTTTTGTATTTTTGCAAAGCCTTGTAGCAGAGCCATCAGCTTTTGAGCTACAAAGCGGTGCTACCAAAAAAGAGCTAAAAAACCTTCAAAACACGAATAAAAATCTTGAAAATATTGCCATTGACTACAACACTAGAATCCAAGTCCTAGAGCAATCTCAAGAGGGTTTGCAAAGCATCATCGAAGGACAATCTTTGCGTATAAAGCAACTTTTGGATTTATCAAACGGGCAAGAAACAAGGATAAAAACGCTAGAATCTAATTTGGATTTTGCAAATAATGTCATTAGTGAGCTAAAAGAGCAAGTGAAAACGCTTACAAATAAGCTAGAAGAGGCAAGCGCGCTAAGCGCAAAAGCTAATAGTGAAATACTAAAAAAACTAGAATCTTTAGAAAAAAATCCAAACACCGCAGGGCAAAAAGCAAACGAGGGCAAAAAAAGCGAAGCTAAAACAAACACCACAAAATCTAGCAATGCTGATAAAAATACGGATAAGCCCGAGCAAAAATTAGCAGATAAAAACAACAAAATAGAAAAATCAAATTCTGCAAGTGAGTTTCCAAAAGAGTTTAAAAATTTGCCAAAACAAGAAGTCTATGAGCAAGCCCAAAAGCTATATAAGCAAAAAAACTTTGATGAAGCAAATGTGCGATATAAGTGGCTTGCAGAGAGTGAGTATAAAGCGGGATTTTGCTACTACATACTTGGCGAAATCGCCTATAAGCAGGCAAAATACCAAGAAGCAATCGTGTATTTTAAGCGCAGTGTGGCAAAAGATGACAAAGCGAGCTATATGCCTGTGATTTTGTGGCATACTGCGTGGGCTTTTAAATACACAAAAGACTTAGAAAATTACGAGAAATTTTTAGATTTTCTCATCGCTTCTTATCCTGATTCTGAGCAGGGTAAAAAAGCAAAAAATCTCAAAAAAACCAACACTACAAAAAAGGACACAAAATGAGCCAAAACACACAAAACCAAGTCATATCCATACTCTATGAAGTAAAAAACGCAGAAGACAATCAAATCCTTGATAGCAACCTAGAATCTAAACCATTAGAGTTTTTGCTAGGTGCTGGGCAAGTCATAAGCGGGCTTGAAAAAGCTGTGGCTAACGCCAAAAAAGGCGATAAACTAAACCTATCTATCGCTCCAGAGGACGCGTATGGAATCTACCAGCCAGATTTTTTGCAAGAAGTGCCAAAAGAGCAGTTTGAGGGAATCTCACTTTCAAAAGGAATGACGCTTTTTGGACAGGCAGAAGATGGGCAGACCGTGCAAGTTATCGTAAAAGATTTTAATGATTCTAGTGTGATAGTTGATTACAATCACCCATTAGCAGGAAAGACATTGCTTTTTGATGTCGAAATCACAGATATACGCGAAGCTACGCCTGATGAGATTTTGCAAGGCAGAGTAGGTGGGGGTTGCTGTGGTGGAGGCTGTGGCTGTGGCGATTTAGCAGAATCTGCGGATTCTATGGGCGGACATCATCACGAGCATAGCCATGAGCACGGCGGAGGTGGTTGCTGTGGCGGTGGTTGTGGTTGCCATTAAGACAAGGGAAATCTTATTTACATTTTTACAAATGCGATTAGTTTTTGCAAATAGACTAAACACCATAAAAGCCCCCAAAAAGTTTTATCTATGAAAATTTATAAAAACCACTCTCAAACAATTTTAGAAAAAAATTTTTTGCTAGATTTTGCGATTAGATTTTGTATATTGCCACTTTTTGTGTTGTCGTTTTTTATGGCGGGTGCGGCGTTTGGATTTGGCGAGGATATTCGCACGATAAAGGCGGACTTTATCCAAAAAACTATTAGCCAAGAAAACACACTTGAATACAGCGGGACACTGCTTGCCAAAGCCCCAGCCAAAGCTAAATGGGCATATGAAAAACCCACCAAAAAAGAGATTTATATCAATGGTAAAAAAACTACCATATATGAGCCATTTTTGGAGCAAGTAAGCATAGGCAATGCAAAAAATAAAATCGATTTTATACAAATCCTGCGCGAGGCAAAACTCCAAAAAGATGGCAAATATCATAGCATTTTTGAGGATACGGACTATGCGCTTACATTGCAGGGGCAAATGCCTAAAAAGCTAGAATTTAGCGATGAATATGATAATGTCGTAGAAATCATTTTTGAGCGAGTGCGGATAAATGAGCCAATAGATGATAAGGAATTTCATTTTGTGATTCCACCAAATGTGGATATTATCAAGCCTTAGATTTTAGCTATAAACGCAGTTTAGGTGCTTTTATCAATATTCATCATAAAAGCAAGAAAAAGCAAAATTGCGTGTAAGTTGTTAGTAATTTTGTAAGATTATAAATGTTT
>NZ_JBSIUV010000040.1:0-19255 GCF_053654515.1 Helicobacter sp. T3_23-1059
AAATCTTTTGGCTCGGCATAGCGAATTTCTATGTCATTCATTTATTTTTCCTTATTCTTTTTTGCGCTTCCTTGCTTAGTGTGATAATATCTTTACCTGCATAGATGGTATCATAGAGCGTATTATCATTGTTTGCTTCTTGTATTTCTTGGTATTTTTTAATGGCGTTTTGCAAGTTTTTCTTTAGGTTTAAGAGTTTGAGCTTTTCGCTTGCTTTAAGGCTAGACGAGAGAGAATCGATTGCTCCAATGCTTTGGCTTGTCTCGCTATGTTTTCCATCTCGTCTGCTAATTGCTCTGCTTTCCGCGCTCTTTCCTCGGCTTTCCACGCTCTTTGCTGCTGTTCTAGATTCCTCTGTATCTCCTCCTGTATCGTTTGCGATGCTTTGGGATTGTTGTCGTAAGCTGCTACTATTTCCATATCTAACAATAGCCATAAAGGCACTTCCGCTAAGTCCTTTATACTCGCTGTTGGCAATACTTCTATCAACTCTCTTATATCCTTTAGTGGCATTCTGTTGCTGATTTGTGGCTCTTGTGCTGTCATTGTCTAGCTACTGCATTTTTGCTACAAGCATTGTAGCAAAATCTTGTTTGTTTTGGTGCATTTCTTACCTGCGTCTATTGCGTCTTGATATGGCTTGACTTTTGGTGTTTTTTGTAGTAGTATTGTTGGTCGAAGCGCGTGAGCTGCTATCTAATTCTACACTTAGATTATCTCTAGGAGCGTAGAAGCGTCCATCGGGCGTTAGCACACGCACTTCATTGCTTGGAGTAAAATCTTTGTTGTCTATCAATTTGCCACGCTCCTTGTAACAAGTCTTAAACTTCAATTCGTTTGCACTCTTTCTTATGCTTTCTACCACCACATAATAACCATTGACTTGAATTCCGCTTAACAAAAGATTAACATCATTAACTTTTTTGATAGAATACAAATCTGCTCCATTAACAATAGTTGTAAATCGTGCAATGTCTTGCAGTGTTATTGGCGTTTTTTTGCTACATATTGCAAGATTTGAATTTTTACCGTGCCTCTTAATTGTGTGTGCTACCTTATCGCCACGCAAAGTCTGCATAATAGCCTTGCTAGTGTCTAATCCTATGATTTTAGCTACTTCAATATTGAAAAAATCATCAATGTAGATTTTTTCATTCGTATAAATTATGTTTTGTAGCAGGCTATCTGTAATGTTTTCTTTAGATATTTTTTGTAGCATTTCTTACCTGCGTCTATTGCGTCTTAGTCTAGAGTGCTCCTCTTTTAGCTCATCTAGTTTCATAGATTTTATCTCTCTTATTGTTTCAAACCTAGGGGGAGTTTTACTTCTTATCGCTGATATATTTGCCTTTTTTTCATAATTGCTTAACATTTTTCTAAATGCGTTTGATTTAGATTCTATGGATTTTAGCAAGTTATCTATGCGAGATTTGCTCGCCTCTATGGCTATTTGTTCTTTTTGTTTTTCTAGTTCTTTTTGGGCTAGATATTCTTGCCTATCTTCGATGACTTCTAAATATTCGCTAATTGTTTGTTTGCGTGGCAAGAGTTTTGAATCCATTTCTATGTATGCAGGTTTTGCTTTTGTATTAAGCGCGGATTCTAAGCTGTCTTCATAGCCATTATTTATAATAATATTGCCGATGATTTGTTCTGCTTGTTTGGCATTATTGCCTACAAATTGGATATGCGTAGAATTTATTTCTCTATCTTGTAAATGAATCTCTACTACGCCCTCTATACCCTCGCTACTTAGCGCATTTTCGATTTGTTTTTTTATGGAGTTTAATGCTTCTCTTTCTATGGGTAGCCACCGCGCCCAAATATTTGCAGTTTTTACCTCGCCTTGTTGCTCTAAATACGCAAGTATATGCTCCCTTGCTTCTTTTGCCCCTGTGTAAGTAAGATTTGGGTCTTTGCGCTTTTCTACGATATTTTTAATGAGTTTTTCAAATAATTCTTTAACAGAATAATCACTAAATAGTAGCACCGCCTCCTGCGCCTCTCGCAATAGGGAGTCTGAGCGCGAGCTTCTAGCTTGTTGTATCATATTATCGCCTATGGCGTCTGTTTTGTGTATGTGGTGTATTTTTATTTAGATTATTTTGTTTTTCTTGTTTTAATGCGCTATTTATGATTTGGTCTTTTACGCTTACTTCATTTATTACATTTGAGACATCAAATTCTTGTATGCAGTTTTTTAGCCAAGTAAATTTTTGTCCTAATTCCTCCATAATCGCGGTTATATGATAATCCTCTAGCGGTGTTTTAGAAATATAGCCCGAATATTGCCTGTGTATAAAACCTCTATCCTCAAAGAATTTTTTTATCATAGAGTAAGGCAATCTAGTGCTATCGGGGAATATATCCCTTAATTGATTAGTATCTAAATCAAAAATTATGTATTTGATATATTTTTGCTCGTTTTTGTCTATTCCCATATTCCATCTCCATATCTTTTTGCTGATTCTACGACATTTGTATAAGGCACTTCATTCATAAGCCACAACCATTCTTTTACATTGCGCGTGATTGCTTCGTTTTTGACTACATTATTATTTGTAAAAATCCCTAAGCGCGATAAATCATTTTTATCGCCCTTGCCGACATAGTTGTATTTATCTTGTTTGATTAAATCTGCTTCTTTAGCGATTTCATCTAAATACGCATATAAATCCTCTAGCTTATACTTGCCCTCACGCAAGATTTTTTCCTCATCTAGCACGATTCTTACACTTCTTACGATTTTTTGATTTGCTGACATTGTTTATTCCTTTTAGTTGGATTAAGGCAATTGCATTACTTTGATAAGGCAATTATATCATATTATCGCCTGCGAAGTTTTTTAATAGAAATTGGAGGTTTTGGAATGTGCGTGCTGTCTATTTCTATAATATTTTTCTCATACACATTTTTTGGCATTGGTTTTAATGTAAGATTTTTATCAAATAGCATTTTTTCAAAAAAACTGCGCAAATAGGTAGAATCAAAACCTATATTTTGCAATGGATTAGTATAAGAATCCAGCACTAAAGCATTTCTAAAATATTTTGAATTGTCTTTAAAAATGTCATTATTAACTTGAAATCCCATACTTTGTAGCATTCTTATGATAAAAACTGCTGTTGTGCGAGTATTTCCCTCCACAAATGGGTGAATTTGCCAAATATTAGAGATAAATTCTGCTGTTTTTTCAATGATATTATTTTGATTTAATTGCTTAAAATCTTGTTTATACTGCTTAAAAAGCAGTTCTAAATTCTGCTCTATATCTTCGCTATCTGCATATACTACGCTATCACCATTAAGTATAGGTTCTCTTTTAGAAATATTATATGTCCTAAATTTGCCTACAAATTCTGCCAAATTGCGTGAAAAAAGCCCCTTAAAAAGTTTTCTATGAATAGTCGCAAGGGCTAGATGAGAGAAGGTAAAGGCATTAGTATTGATTAGCTCTGCAATTCTTTGGGATACTATATCGCATTCCATCATAGATTTTATGCTAGGATTTGATAAATCCTGCGTTGCATAATGTTTTTGCAGTTTTTTTGCAAGCTCATAATATGTTTTGGATTCATTTACTGCTTTATAAAAATAATCAGAGGGCTTTAAATCATCTACTTCATTAAGCCCTACACCTATTTCTAGGCTTTTTATATCGTATTTTGATTCTATGCGTTCAAACTCATCATATTCCATAAGTATGTCCTCTTATTGCTAAATCATCTAATAGAGCCGTCTTATCGCCTGCAGATTTTGGGTTTTGCAATAGGCAGATTGTGATTGTTTGTATTTTGTGTTAAAAATTTTGCATTTTGAATCTCATCAATGTTTTGTAAGATTTTATCCGCATAATCACAGACAATCTCTATATCATTTCTTTCTATTAAACTATGCTCCTCCGCTTCTATCATAAGTTGCGCATTTAGTTCATCTTTGCCACTATACATTATTTTTGTAGCTATGTTTGCTAGAGTCTTGTCATCAAAGCATTGTGGATATTTTTCAAGCAAAAAACCTATGTCGTAAAAATCTCTTATCTTATCTCTTTGACAAAAAGCAGTAGATTTTAAATCTACAAGCGTTTCTATGTCATAGACATTTACTCCATTTATTGTGGAATATTTTAATAGATTATTTCGTAGTCTTATTTTATCTCGTCCACTTATATCAATCTTTAGCGGATAAATACCTAAATCTGATTTTGCACCATAATCAATAGTCAGCCTTAACGATGAATCAGTGATTTTTTTCTCATAAATCTGCCAAGAATTAAAGTCTTTGTGTTTTTTTAAGCATTTTGTTATGTCCATATTGCTACTAATGCTATCAAAATCTAAATCCTCGCTATATCTATCTAATCCATAATAAAATCGTAATGCTGTGCCACCTTTTAGGATAAAATTATCACCAACATAGCCTAAAATCTCTTGCATAAAGGCTAAGCGTTGTATTTGATAATCTTTAAGCATTGTTTTTGTCCTTTAGATAAAGCGAGGCAAGCTCTAGTTTTATAAAATTTTCTACATTTTTTGTTTGATTGATAATTTTTAAATAGCTAAAAAGCTCTTGTTTTTCCTCATCATTTAGAAAATCTCTAGCACAATAACGAAGCTGTGCAGTTTTGTCCAAATACACCAAATCAGCAATAGCTCTAGCATAACTTGCTACAAAGTGCGATTCTTGCAAAAATGGGATAAACCGCTTTTTGATTCCAAGCATTTTTAGTGGAGAGTTTTCATCGTATTGATACATTTCAGTAGGTTTAAAATCCTTAAAATACACATTAGAATGCCAATCGGCAATATGCCCTTGTTCGCTTTGAATATTTAGAGCTTGCCACCCTGAAATATATTGCATTATTATTCCTTTTAACAATTTGAAAACATAATCGCCTTGCTTTGATAAGGCAATTATATCATACATTATCGCCTGCGGATTTTGGGTTTTTGTTGTAAAATCTGCTCTTGTTGATAGCACATCTTAGATACCAAAAACTTAAAATAATCGTTGCTCCAAATTTTTAGCCCCTTCTTGGTTTTTTGTAAAAATCCTTACTTCACTGATGGCTTGTTTAAAATCAATCTCATCAATTTTTGCAAAAAGCAGCTCCTGTATATATTCAATGTTTTGCTCTCTAATGTGTCCTGCAAAATCATATAAGCCATTAAAAAGATATTTATGAATGGCTTGTAGCCCCTTTGTTGTGCCTACTTCGATTTTATCTATCTCACCACTTTGAAATAATCTTTTTGCATTTTGCAAGGATTGTGCATCAAGTTTGGTCATTGTTTTCCTTAGAATTTATAAACCCATATTCGCATATATTGCCTATACCTAGATACTTTGCCTTTAAGCAACCTGCTGTTTCTTTTGAGATTTTATAACCATATTGCGAACCATTTATCGAACCATAAAGCTCCATATACAAAGAATATTCAGGTTTGTTTGATTCTACATTACGATACGCCTTTAGTGCATTTATGTTTTTTTGAATTGACATATATTTCCATTTTGTGCTCCTATAATTTCTTTTTTGGTGGCAAAATCTCACTTACGCGACTTTTGCGAATCTCTGTAAAGGTAGATTTCTTTTCTTGCGAGTCCTTTTCATTAGGCGTTACTTTGGAGTTTGTTTGAGCGATATTGCGAGTAGCAGGGGTTGTAAGCGTTTTTACAACTTCGTGATAGTCTTTTTGCAGCGTTGCTAGATTTTGAGATAATTCTGCATTTTTAGTCTTAAAATCTTTTAGCATTGCTTCTAGCTCATCGATTCGCTTTGACATAAGCGCGTTTTCGCTTTGCAAAGATTTTTTATCAATAATTAGTTCTTTATTGCTTTGCTCAATGGTTTCTAGCATTTTTTCACGCTTTTGTAATGCTTGATTTTGGGCTTCTAGCTCACTCTCGCGCTTTATAAGTGTTTTGTTTTCGTTTTTTAAGTCATTATTTTCTTTTTGCAAAATCTCATTAGTCTTGTTTAATGCACTTATTTCGTTTTCTTGTTTTGAAATAAGCTCATCACTAACTAAAATTTCTTTTTCTAATTCTTCTTTTTCTTTTGTGTGTGTTTCTTCTATTTCCTGTATTGTGGCTTTGGTTTGTGCTTCTAAATTTTCAATAGTCTCTTCCATTTTTTCTTTTAATAGCCGTAAATCATTTTCTTTTTGAGCTATGGTAGATTTTGCATTATAAAGAGAATCTTCTCTTTTTGTAATTTCTATATCTTTTTGGGCTATGGTTTCATCTCGCTCATTGACTGCTTTTAGGAGGTTTGCAATAGTTTGCTCCTTTATTGCTATTTCTTGCAAATCCCTACTAAGATACACGCTTGCCATATTTACAGCGTGTTCTTCTCTATATTTTTGTTTTAGCACATTTAATGCTTCTAGTATGCCTATGCCTGAATCTATTTTTGTACGCAACTCTTTATAGATTCCCATCGCGACTTCTTTGCCATACGCCATTCTTTGTTTTAATTTCTCTAACTCTTTTGCTTCATAGTCTTGCAGGGTAGATTCTATGTTGTTGTAGTCGATTTTTACACTTGAAGTTGCTTCTTTTGTGATTTCTTCATAAGTAGATTCTGCTTTTAGGGATTGCCTTGTTTGCGTGTTTTCTTGCTTTATTTCTTTTTTGGCAAAATCCGCTATTTTTACTTCATTTTCAGGCTTTATAATATTTTTTGCTTCTTTAGATTTTGCAGTTGCAATTTGTAAAATCTCCTCTGCGCTTGCTTTTAGCTCTTTGGTATCGTTGCCTGCGGTGTAAGTAAAGCTAAATTCTGTATTTGGCAACGCAATATCTTTTAACACGCCACTTATGATAAAGTTATTATCTTTAGCGGATTTAAAGTTATCTGTAAGCGTGATTGATGGCTTTGCTTTGCAAATTGCTATGCGCTCGCCCTCATTCATCATTCCGCGCCTATTATACACATACACAAGCTTGTCTTTTTCCTCTGAGCGAAAATCAATAAATGAGCGTGAACTCATTTGATAAAAACGATTTTTTATTTCCTGTTTGACCTCTTGGGGTTCTCCGCTTAAATCAATCTCTAATTTCATATAATCATCATTTTCTAAGCTAGGCAAATTTCTGTGTTTCATTGCAGCGCGAAGCAAAAAATTAAACTGCCCTATGCTTTTGCCTGTTGCTTTAATAAAACCATTAAAACAATCGCTTACCACCTTATGCAACTGCTCAATATTATTCACATCCCAATTATAATTAAGTCTAAAATTTTGCATATATTCCATATAGTCAGTGTCGCTACCATTCCAAAAATTTCCAAAAGTTGTGTTTGGGATTTGATATAAATTTGCGATATTCATATCGCTAAAATCCGCTTTTGTTTGGTGTAGTTTTATCATTTCATTCTCCTTGTTTTTGGTTTGGATTCTGCTTCTTGCGCACTAGATTTGTTTTTGCGATTCTCACGTAAATACTGCGCTGCTGAAACCTTGTTTTCAGTGTTATCTGCGCGAGGTTTTGGCATTGCGTTTAGCTTCTTGCGAGTTGCTTGGGTTTTTGCACAAAAATCAATAGCAAGATTTGCTCTTTCTTGTATTGTCTTTTGGATAGATTCTAGCCACATATCAGGCAAATTAAATTCTTTGTGTTTGGTAAATTCAAAGGATTTTAGTTTTTCTAGGGCGGGGATATGTCGCTCTCGCACAAATCTTTGCATTTGTTCATTAAAACTAAAACCAAAATATGATTTTTTATGTGCCAATACTTCTTGTATATTGCCTAATTCTTTTTGTTGCAAATAATTTATCATTGAAAATCCATTATCAAATATAGGTGCTGGGCGTAAAATCTCATTGGTGTTATTGTCAATTATCATTCCAAAATTGCCTAAATGCCTATCAGAGTTGCCAATAAGAGAATCAAAAAGCATTAAATCTGCCATTTTATCGCTATTATAGGTTTTTGTGATAGATTCTATTTTTTCAAATCTATCCTGCTTGTTAAAATCCCTATCTACAAAATGACTAATGGATAAATATCCCTCATTTTCATTAGTAAAAAGCGGGCAAGTGCTTACAACTTGTCTGTGAAATTCCCTCAAATCATAGGGTGTATGCTCAAAACCTAATGCTTTTGCAACTTGTGCCATATAGTATTCGCTATATGGCTCTTTACCTCGATTGATTTCGTGTCTATTTGAACCCTTATAAAGATAGATTTGTCCATTTTCTCTATGCCAACATTTTTTTAAATTTCCCTCTGTTGTATATTCAGGCGAGCTAGTGATTCCGCTTACTTTATGAGAATTTCCATTAAACGCTACTAAAGCTAATGCTTCATCAAATTTATTTGCATACAAATTGTATTTATTCCATTCATAATTAGAATCTGCAGGAATTATCCAATAAGAATCATTAAGAGATAATGCTAGAGACACCCTTACATAATCCATAAATTCTTCGCTTTTGTTGTCTTGTTTATATGTGGCAACTATTTTTTCGACAAATGCCCTATTTTCAGGGGCTTTTCTATTGTATATCCACGATTTTAAATTCTGTTCTACATTGTCTGTTTTTATGCCTATTGGCAACATTTTATTATCAAAAATATTTATTTTGGCAATATTTGAAACAATGACTTTACCTGTATTTTCAAAATCTTTTTGAATAATGGTAATCTCAAATTCTAAGACAACTTTGTCTTTATTTTTTAGTAGATATTTCATTTGAAAACTCCATTTGGTGCTACTTGTAAATCAACCTGTTGCCAAATATGTATGAATTTGAATTCCTTTGTGGTGTAAAAATTCACTCCTGTGAGATTTAGCAGATATTTTGCATTAAATTTTTTTAGATTTTTGATTTTGGTGTTTTGGTCATCATAGATTGGTTTTTTATCTGTTTGGATACTCTCAATCTCTTTTAATGCCTTACAACTAGCACTATTGTCGCAGTTATTGGCATTTGCTAAAATAAGCAAAAAAGTAAATAATAGCATAAGTCTCATCTTTTATTCCTTATCTTTGATTTGGATTGTATGGCTTGACTTTCAATAATGATTGTGCTATGATTGTCCAAATTAGTGGGAGATGGCACAGTAGGGAGTGCGGCGTTGTTGATACGCTTTATGTGTGGTTCGATACCACTCCCCACTAATTGATATTTGTTTAAATCATCTTTTAATACCTTTCTAGTTGTTATTATATAATTTCCGAATTTATCTACATTAAAATGAAAAGTTACTACTTTATTTGCATTTAGTTTTTTTGCCAAAAAAAAGTTTTTATGCTCCGTATCTATGTATGCCCCCTTAGCACTTTCAACAATTAGTGGTAATTGCTTGATTATGTCTTTTTCTACGCTTTGATTATATTTTGCTTTACGCTCTGGTCGGAAATGATGTAAATCATTTTTTCTAAGGTATGTTTTGGTTGCTTTGTCAATTCTTAGTAAATGTATCAAATCTTGGGATATGTCTGCTACATAAATAATATTTTGTGCTTTTTTTAATTTTTGCATATCACCACTCAACACATCATCTACAAAAATTTCATACTCTTTTTGCGTAATTTTTTTAAGTTTTTGAATCTCAGTGTTTTTTAATATTGTATGTGTTTGCAAAAACGCTACTGCTACGACTTTTTTCTCTGAGCGAGGTTTTGGCATTGCGTTTAGCTTCTTGCGAGTTGCTTGGGTTTTTGCACAAAAATCAATAGCAAGCCTTGCGCGTTCTTGTATTGTTGTTTGGATAGATTCTAACCACATATCAGGTAGATTAAACTCTTTATGTTTGGTAAATTCAAAGGATTTTAGTTTTTCTAGGTTTGCTATGTGGCGAGGTTGAGTAAAAAGTCTTATTTGTTCATCAAAACCTATATCAAGTTTTGATTGATACTTTTTGATAGATTCTCTTATGTTGTTTAGCTCATTTTCACGCAAAAAATTCATCATTGAAAATCCATTATCAAATATAGGCGCAGGGCGTAAAATCTCATTGGTGTTATTGTCAATTATCATTCCAAAATTGCCTAAATGTCTATCTTTGTTGCAAATAATTCCATCAAAAAGCATTAGATTTTGAAACGACTCTATGCCATATACATTTGATAATGAGTCAATAGATTCTAATCCTCTTGTTTGTAGAGATTTCTTATCTAGTAAGTAATAAATAGCCATATATCCCTCATTTTCATTGGTAAAAAGCGGGCAGGTGCTTACAACTTGTCCGTGAAATTCTCTCAAATCATAAAGTGTATGCTCAAAGCCTAATGCTTTTGCAACTTGTGCCATATAGTATTCGCTATATGCTTCTTTGCCGACATTAGATTGTTTGTAATTCGCATTTACACAACCTTTGTAAAGATAGATTTTATTATTTTCTCTACGCCAACATTTTTTTAGCATTCCATTTGTGGTGTATTCAGGTGAGCTTGTAAATCCATTTGCTTTGTGTGAATGTCCGCTAAAAGCGACTAATTCAAGTGCTTTATCAAATTCGTTTGTGTAGAGATTATAGTTTTTCCATTCATAGTTTTGATTGGCTGGGACTATCCAAAAAGAATCATTAAGTGATAACCCTAATGATATATCAATATAGTCCATAAGCCCCTCTCTTTTGTTTGTATGACTATATGTTGCGATAATTTCATCTATAAATTCCCTATTTTTAGGGGCCTTGCGTCCATCTATCCATTGCATAAATGAATCTATTAAATGTTGTGAATTGATATTTTTTGGCAGCAAAAATTCATTTACAATTTTTATGTTACTAATCTCATTTGTATAGGTTTTTTCTTGCAATGCTTGAATAAAAGATTCTTTCGTGCTTACTTCAAATTCTAAGACAATCTTATCTTTATTTTTTAGTAGATATTTCACTTGAAAACTCCATTTGGTGCTACTTGTAAATCAACCTGTTGCCAAATATGTATGAATTTTACTTCCTTTGTGGTGTAAAAATTCACTCCTGTGAGATTTAGCAGATATTTTGCATTAAGTTTTTTTAGATTTTTGATTTTGGTGTTTTGGTCATCATAGATTGGTTTTTTATCTGTTTGGATACTCTCAATCTCTTTTAATGCCTTACAACTAGCACTATTGTCGCAGTTATTAGCATTTGCTAAAATAAGCAAAAAAGTAAATAATAGCATAAGTCTCATCTTTTATTCCTTATCTTTGATTTAGATTCTGCATTGTGTGTGGCTTGATTTTCGTTAGTATTGGATTTTTGGAGTATTTTTAGATTTTTTGGCAAAGTGAAGTAACTCTTTGAAAAACTATCTGTTTTCTTTACTAAACAGCTCAAAGAACAAAGTTCATCAATTTCTTTTTGTGCTGTTTGTAAATCTATTTTTGCAATTCTGCTGTATCGTTTTGCACTTAGTTGTCCTCTAAAATCCTTAATGCCGATGTCTAGTATTTTGTTTAGCACTTTTTGTTGATTGTTATTCAATTTTAAGTGTCTAAAATTATCCCAAAATGTTGTTTTATATATAAGTTTTTCTATTTTTTCAATTCCATTTTGCATAGCTAATTTTGTCATAGATAAATGCCATTCTAACCATTCTGTAATATTGCAATTTGCATTAAAGCGATTTGTTTTTTCTAAAACTTCATAGTATGCTTTTTTGTGCCTGTTAATTTCAGCTGATATAGAATACAACTTTATATTTTTATTTGGCAACAAATAATCAGCGATAGCTCTAGCAATTCTGCCATTTCCATCATCATAGGGGTGAATGATAACAAACCAAAGATGTGCAATAGCACTTCTTATGTATGGATTTATTGAATTGTCATTGCAATAATGCAAAAATGCTTCCATATCTTTATGGATATTTTTTGCAGGAATTGCTTCATAGTGTATTTTTTCTCTACCTATTGCGCCAGACACAACCTGCATTTTATCGACTCTAAATTTAGCTATATTGATTTTATGCAAACCGCTATAACCACTCTCAAACAGACAATTATGCCATCCGTGCATTCGTTCAATACTTAAAGAATTTTTATTTAGATTTGTGTCTAGCAAAATACTTGCATAATTATCGCTTTGTCTTGTTGAATGCTTATCAGTCATAAAATCAAACTCTTTATCAAGTTTTTTTCTAAGCGAGCTTCTTACGCTATCTCTTTTTAAAATTTCCCCCTCGATAGAAGCAGAATTGACAATCTCATCTGTTAGGGCGTTAATTTCTGATTCTAGTAAAATTGGAGTAAGATTGTTTTGTGAAATAATTTGATTTAATGTTTTGTTATGCTTTGAAATATCAAATAACAAAACATTTACGCATTCCCTATGCGCCTCATCAAAGTAAAAATGTGGGTATTTTTCGCTCTGCCAAATCCATTTACTGCCCATTTTTACTCCTGTTTTGTGCCTTTCAATGTTGCCGCAGTCGCTTCCATATCAATATACACCGCTAGTAGTTTTTTGTATTTTTCATATTCAAAAGCTAGTTTTTTTTCTTTCAAGGCATTTGCTTTTGATAGATTAGCTATGTTTTTAGTGTGTTTTTGTTTGTTTTTTGCCTGTTGTTTGATTTGTGCGGTAACGCCTTTAATCTCTGTGTATTTTGTAAGAAGCGTGCCTGTAATATCGCCTGCCACATCAGTCCCTAATTGTGTAATATCGCTTGTCGCATCACTTGAGTTAGAACAGCTGCCATACACTCCATAATTTGTAATTACGCAACCACCAGCACTAAACACCAAACTATGGCTTACCAATAATGCTACTAATGCTGTTGTTAGTTTTATCATTTATTTTTCCTTATCTTAGATTTCGTTTGTGTATCGCGCACACTCACTCTAGAAATCTCGCTATGTGCGCTTGTGCGAGATTTATCTGCGCGATATTTTTCAGTTTTTTCTGCGCTAGGTTTAGGCATTGCGTTTAGCTTCTCGCGAGCGGATAGTAAGTTAGACTTTTTAGATTCTCTCTTTGCTATTTTTAGGCATTTATTGTGGCTTTCTAGTAGTTTTTTACTAAATCCTGCAATATCGTGTGTATGTGGTATATTCCTTAGTTTTTCTATATATAGTGGGTATTTTTCCAAATAAATATGTTGTATTTCTTCTAAGCTATGTTTTACTTTATCAAAATCTAATCCCAAATTATTACAAGATTTTCTAAAATAGCTTATTTGGATTCCATCTATATGTCCTTTTATCGTTAGAACACACTGATTTTTGCCTAATGTATCAAATTTACTTGCTGATTCAATAGCATAAATATTTAAAATATCATATATAGGACTTAATTCAAGGTTGCTGTTTTTAAACAAAAACCCAATATTTTTCTTATGTAGGTCATTATTATATAACAAAGCATTTGCATAAATAAACTTTAAAAATTGCATTTTTTGTATTGAATCTAGCCTATCTTTTAGAAATGTGCTTATTTCTTCTATTGAACCTTTGTATTTTTCTTCTTCAGTGTGTTTCATAAGTGCATTTAGTGATATTTGTGGCAATTTATTGCCGTCTTTATCAATGTCAAATCGTTTTATGAGATAGTGATATTCCTTGTCATATTTTTCATAAGCTAACGCATTAAAAGGCACTTCAAATCCAAATTCTTTCATAAAACTAACATTTAAATGCTCATTAATTGGCAACTTAAAAAATCTTGCGTGATTTGGTTTAAGAATAAAATCTCCATAGCCAATTTTTATGACATTATCAATAATATTGACTTGCAATTTATGTTGATACCCACTTAAAGATAGGTTTTGAATATTTTCTTGTTTTGCATCCATTGAAAGTTGTGGGTGCAATAAATTATAAGTTATATCTACTTTAGCATCTAAAATATTAGGGAATTTAGATTCTACTGCAAGATTTGACATAATAGGCTTATCAAATTGTGTTTTATTTGGCGAAGTAGAAAAATCAAAATCCCCAATAGTGTTTTTAAGATATGGCAAAAGCTCAATAGGATTTTTGGCATTAAAACTATTTAGCATAATTTGCAAATCAATGCCCTCTGGCAAAATATCAGTAATTTCACTTACCTTGTCATTGGCTAAAGCATAATCGCCATTTTCAAATAAATAATATTTGCCCTTTTCTACTTTGCCATAGAGCTTTTGTTGCCTATAAATATAAGTTACATTTGATTGGCTATGATTTATAGCTGATGACATAAAGTATCCTTAATGCACTTTTTTGATTTGCATTTTAGCGCATTTTATTCCTATGCTTAAGAGGCTTATTTGTTTCTTTAATGCCTTTGGCAATAGAATCCATTTTGCTAGTTAGGATTGCATTTTTGCTTGCTTCTTTGTAAATCTCTTTGCTAAGTCCTTGTTTTTTGATGTTATCGCTTACATTTTCTCTTACTTTTTGAAATTTTTGAAGCAAATCATCAAGCATTTTCACTATTGCTGTCTCACTCATCAAATCTTGGGCTATGTTGATTCTCTCTCGTGATTTAGCTTGTTGCTCGCCATCTTTATTTTTTGGCTTCATAGCCCTTAGCTTGTCTAGGTATGGAGTTTTGCTTGCTACATTTTTTGTAGCAGAGTTTGTTAGTGTTTCTGTGGCTTTTTTTCTTAGCTTATTTGCTGCGTATGTTTTTAGTGCTGTTTTTGCTGCTACTGCTATTATTGGTGCTGCCATTTGTTGCTCCTGTATTTTGGTTTTTGGTAATCAAAAAAAGACATACAATTATGCCAAAAATCACTAAGAAGTTAATGATATTTTGTGCGCTATTGCTTTTTTTGGGTTGATGTTGATTTGCTTTGATTGCTTGCAAAATTTCCTCTTTCATCGCTTTTTCACGCTCTAGCGTATCATCTTTGATAAGTTTGTCAATATAGACAAAATTATCATCGCTAGTTTTTGCACTAGATTCTGCCTCCTGCGTTTTTACGCTTTTTTCTACATTATCCATTCTCTCTTTTAAGTCCATCGTATGTTCTGCGAGATTTTCAAAATCTTCAAGCAAATTATTGCACGCGTTTGATAATAACTCTATGCGCTCAAATAGTTTGGTGTCTTGTGTTGCCTCTTGCTCTATTGCCTCTTGGTAATCTTGTTGTATTTCATCAATCACGCTACATTCTCCTTTTCATTTTGGGATTGAAGTTGTTTAAATCTCTTATACTCTGCCATTAGCGCAAAAAAATGCTTCTTAGGCATATATCTTGTGATTGGCAAAGGTTTTTGAATGTCTTTGCCCTCATAAGTGATTTTTTTTGCCTGCTTCTTGCAAAGAGTTTTCTGCCTGTGCTATTGCTTTATAAAGCACACCATCGGCTAGCACTAGCATTTCGCCATTATTCATAGCCACGATGTCATTATGCTCAAAAGCTGGCAATTCTTTTGGGCTAAAACTTTGTTCTGTGCCAATATGCCCCCAACTCCAATCTTTTTTCTCTGTGTAGGCTTTTTCCATTACTGTGCGTTTAGGTGCAAAATCTTGGTAAAACTTCGTAGATTCTGGGTCTGTGCATTTCATTATAATGTGTGTGCCTATCATACCCATCGCTTCTTGTCGCTCGCTACTTTGTCCGCTAAGCATTTTGCCGACTATATCAAGCTGTGCAAAAGATTGAAAAATAAGCCATACAGAGATGCCTAATGCGCGAGATTTACTCATAAGCCTACCAAATCCCTCTACAATGTAGCTTCCCACTTCATCAAGCATACATACAAAAGGAATATCAGGATCTTTTGCTTTTCTAGCTTTTTCATCTGCTACGCCTTTGATTAGTCCTAAGATTAGCTTACCTAGCTCTTTTGGTGTATCATCGCTAGCCATTGTCGGCAGGGTTACAAATATGATTTTGTTTCGTTGCACTGCTTCCCACATAGAAATATCAGGCGTTTGAGTGTTAAATACTTTTCCATAGTTAGATTTTAGGTTTGTTACAGGGTCGCGCCACGCTTGTGCGCTCATTGAGGCGTCATACACACCTTGTAAATCTACATTTGTAGCTTCTTTGCGGACTTTGTCTGCAAATTCTTCGCTAGTATCGCTTAAAAATTTATCGTAGGGTAGGGCGATAGAGCCACTTACAAATTGGATAAAATCCTCAATATCTCCATATTTTTTAGCATATTTGCGATAAAACAACGCCTATTCTACGAGTTTTACTAAAGTCAAATACTCTGCTAAAATCCCAAAATCTAGCTTTAATCCCTCATAATCACGCTTCCAAACAAGTAATTTTAAGATACATTTCATAAATTCTTTTTGTTTGGCTTTCCATTCGTTTTCTTCGCCTTTTAGTAGGCTTGAGAGAATCTCAAATATCGCTATTGCACTACCGCTAAGTAAAGGATTTACGGTATGTGTATTATCCATATCTAAAAAATTGATATGGTAAAAATCATCTTCTCTACCATAAGCTGCTGCCACACCGTAAATCTCTTTTGCAAATTCTGCTGTGCCTTTACCATCGATAAATAATCCACCACCGCCTAAAATCATAATTTGTTCTATCATTCCTTTCATAAGGACTGATTTACCACCGCCTGTGGTGGCTAAAATCACGCCGTGTCGCTTAATTATCTCTGCATCAAATAGTAAAGGTTTTACCTTGTTTCCTTTAGCTCTACCACTTTTTACCGCATCACCATAGAATTTTTACCTGTGTGCCTATGTTTAGCATATATCGATTTTTTGGTATGTTTTCTACAAGGCGAGAATTTTCCTCGCCATCGGGTTTTGGTCGCGGACTTAGCCAAAGCCCTAAAATCAAAAGAGAACACCAGCAAAAAAGTGATATACATACCTGCAAACTATCCATAAATACACTTATAATGCCTGTTACTACAAAGCAGTAAAAAACAAAACGCAAAAATTCATCTTTCATTAAAAGAGAGTATAATCTCTCTTTTTTCAACGAAAAAACAATTTCTTGGACTTCTTTGTGCACTCGCACTTTGTGGTCATTGCTTGCCATTATTCAAACTCCTCATATTCTTGGTTTTCATCGCTAGATTCTGCAAAATCGTTAAAATCATCATTTTGCGTGTGAGTGTCCTCTACTTGTGGTAATTTGTCTCTAAATTCCAAATATGCATAAAGCAAAGCTGCTCCTTTGCGGCTCATGCTATTTAAATCAATATTATTCAACGCTCGCACTAATTGCCTCTCAATATCGCGCTTTGCTAGCACTTCTAAACCTGCTACACCGATATTTATGTCTTGTGTGTAACTCTCCCACAAATCAAGCAAAAAATACTCTACAAAATTGCCATTTTTCTCTAAAACTTCCTTAAAATCTAAATCATCAATTTCTTTTTCTGTGGTAATTTTTTTTAGTCTTGCAAAAATCGTGTTGTAAAGATTAAATTGTGCTATGTCATCTATTTTACTTATTTTTGTTAGCTCTAAATTCTCATAATCTAAAAACACATTAGCACTTAAAAAACTCTCGTTATGTCCCTCGCCATATTTGCGTTGCCATACACCAGCTTGTAAAAAGCTAGCTTTTTACAAAATGTCTCTATTTCTGCGCTAGTGTAGGGGAATTTATCGGGGTCGTTGTTGTCTTTTTGGTAGGCTTGCTCGATTTGGCTTAGGATATTATCTAGCACCATTGCATTTTCAACTTCTTGTTTGATTTTTAGCTTGTTTAGGTAGATTTCAAACACGCCTTTTGCCATTTCTACGCTAGGCAGTAAAATGAAAAATAACTCATCAAATCGCCCGCGTCTTAGTAGCTCGGGATTATTATCTAGGATAGAATTTAGATTGTTTGCAGTAGCAAAAAAGATTGCATCAAATTTGTATTCTGCTGCGGGAGTGTGCATATCATTTAGCACGGTCAAAAGCCTGCCTAGCATTCGTTTTTCTACCGCTTCGGCATTGCCTATCATTTTTTCGATTTCATCGATAAGCAGGACAAATCTTTCATCGGGGTGGTTTTTGTGTCGCTCGGTTAAATATTCAAATACAGAATTTAGCTTATCAATAGGCTCTTGAGCCTCCATAATAAGCGTTAGATTGAGTTGGATTAGAAGTTGTTTTTGTCTCGCCTGCAAAGCATTTGGGGAAAAATGTCTTGCCTGTGCCGGGCACACCTACTAAAAATATGCCTTTGGCGCGAAATCCTTTGGATTCTGCTACTAAAAGTTCGCGTGTAAAAACTTTTAGCGTTTGTGCGCCACCGACATCTGCAAGGCTAAAAGGCGAATCAATCACGCTTAAGCCTAATCTAGTTTCTAGTGCTTTTGATTCTGGCACACCTGCTTGCTGCTCCTGTGTCGTAAGCACACCAAATTTGTTAGGAAGTTGTTTGATTACAAAAAGTGAGCGTAAATGTTTAGGTGGATAATATGGTGCGATATAGCCCATTTTGTGCGTAGTCAAATGATTTTTTATGTCTGTTTCATTTGGCACAGGGACAATATCGCTTAAGTCAAATTAAGATTTTAAAGACTCTAAATCTTGGTAGTAAGCACAATCCTCCGCTACAAACCATATCATAGCCCACCTCCTTGTGCGCTATGATATGCGTTTTGTGCTAATGCGTTTTGTGTGTGATTTTGAAGTTTTTTGAAGAAATTAAGGTTTTTAAGGCTTATAGAAAGGGAATATAACCCCACCCCGCAACAGCATTATGGGAATTTATCGTGTTTTTGTGCTATGAGGTTAAATTTTGATAAAATTTTGTTTTTATTGTATGCCTTAAATCAATTTAATCATAGCAAGCAACAATCCTGCTATGGCGATTTGCGCGGTTACAAGCCATTTTAGCAAATCGTATTTTAAATCGGCAATATCTTTTTTAGTTTCTTCACGCAATAGCACAATATCCTTTTGGGTTGCCTCTCTTAAGTTTGCAATATCCTTTTGGGTTGCCTCTCTTAAGTTTGCAATATCCTTTTGGGTTGCCTCTCTTAAGTTTAACAAATCTGCCTTTGTTGCAAGATTATCCACATTGATATGATTTTGGATATTGTTTTGTTCAAAAAGTGAATCAGCAATATCTATAACACTTTCTTTGATTTGTTCCCTATTTTCGCTAGGGATATTAGCAAAGTATGTACCGATAAAATTATCGATTAAAATTTTAGTGCTTTTACTGACTGTTGTCATTGTTTTTTCCTATTTTTGCCTAAAATTTAAAAATTGCTATAAGTATGCCTATGGCTGCAACTACCACGCTTAATGAAGCTATTTGTATTCCTGCAACCCATTTAAGTGTGGTGGCTTGTGTTTTCATAATTGTATCTTTTAATTCTATTTTTAAGTCAGACATTTCTAACCTAATCTCTGCTATGTCGCCTTTGACTTCGGCGCGTAAGTCGTTGATTTCTTGTTTGAC
>NZ_JBSIUV010000041.1:0-19157 GCF_053654515.1 Helicobacter sp. T3_23-1059
ATTTAGGCTTATTTGGGCTTATTTGTGCTTGGACTTTTGGAGGGAAAAAATCTTGGGCGTAGGCTTATTTGGTTTTAGATTTATGCAGGGGTTTTATCCCCCCTCCCTTGCGGAGGGGGCTAGGGGGTGGGTTGTCATACTGAGGTTTCGTAAGAAACCGAAGTATCTCAAAGCGAAAATTCTTTAGAAAATCTAAAAAACGCAAATAGAGATAATTCGCTCACTTCGTTCGCTCAGTATGACAATCATTGCCGTCATTGCGAGCGAGCAAAGCAAGCGTGGCAATCCATAAATCCCCCCTCCCTTGCAGATGATTTTGCCTTTTATTTCCCCCTCCCTTGCGGAGGGGGACTAAGGGGGTGGGTAAATCTTGGGCTTAGATTTATTTGGATTTAGGTTTAGACTTAGGTTTATTTGAGTTTAGGCTTGGACTTTTGGAGGTGGTTTTATTTCCCCCTCCCTTGCGGAGGGGCTAGGGGGTGGGTATCTTGTCATTGCGAGCGGATTTTTTATAAAATCCGCGTAGCAATCTATTGTTAGTTTTTTTTACAAAAAGCGTGTTTTTGACATTTTATAGCGATAAATTGCCACGATTCTAGTCTTTTTGACAAAAGCCTAGAATCTCGCAATGATAAGAAAACCCACCCCCAAACCCCCTCCGCAAGGGAGGGGGCAAAAGGATAAATCCACCTCGTGCTAAGGGAGGGGGAAATAATGCCGTCATTGAGAGAATTTGCGCGTAGCGTAGAATCGTGGCAATCCACACCCACGCCGTCTTTGCGAATGGATTTTGTATAAAATCCGCGTGGCAATCTATTTATTAGATTTTGTCAAAAGTGTGTTTTTTTGGCATTTTATAACGATAAATTACCACGATTTTGCAATTTTTGTTTAGGTAGCAAAATCTCGCAATGACGATAAAATCTGCTAAGATAGGTTTTTGTCAAACCCTAAGCCTTTAGAAGCAAAATTTCAAAGGTTTAAATGAAAGTTTTAAATAGCACAACTACGGCAAAAGCATTTAAATTTTATGTTTAAATGTTTTCACTCCTTAGGTTTTTTATTTTTAAGAACCAAAACATAAAAAGATAGGATTAAATCCACTTTCTCTCTCTTGGGTTTAATTTATCCTTTAGCTCAAAACCTGTGTTGTCTAAGTGCCTTTGTGCTGTGGTTGTGCTATTTGAGATTTTGGGAGCAACTCTTTGGAGCAACTCTTGGTTTTTTTGTTTTTGTTTTTTAGATATTGCAAAAACTAAAGATTTTTGTCATACTTGAGCGTTAGTAAAATATCTCTATTTTTATAGATAGTTTAGAGATACTTCGGCTTTTTCAAAGCCTCAGTATGACAAGATTTTGTAGTATATGTGGATTGCCACGAATTAGATTCTGTAAAAATACAGAATCTAATTGCTCGCAATGACGAAAAATACCCACCCCCACCCAACGGGTTGCGAGGCGTTAGCCGAAGCAAAAACCCCTCGTGCTAAGGGAGGGGGATAAGCAAAATCAAGTAAAATTTTTTGCAATGGAGGGGAAAATTTGCCACACTTAGATTTCTAAAAAATGACTTCTAAAAAAGGATTTCTAAAAAATCTTGGTATGGTAAAATTTATCGCTATGTCGCTAGAGTCAAGCAGAATCTTAGTTTGATTTTTTGCAAGTATTGATTTGTGTGGAGTGTGCTTTTAGCTCAGCCTCTTTGTCGATACGATTTTGAGGGATTTGGGCAAAAGTAGCACTCGCCCTCACGCAATCCCCTAGCTTATAATATCCCCACGCAAGCGAGTCAATATACGAAATCGAGTAAGGCTCTACAAGCAATGCTTCTTTGACATATTCGATACCCTTTTTGATGTCTATGTCAAAATCTATCATCAAATATCCGCAAAAATTATAAAAAAACGCATCTTGGTTGGTGGGCTTTTGCTTGTTGGATTGGAGTTCTTTTTTGCGCTCTTTGATTGCTTTTTCTAGCTTTTTGGCTGCTTCTATGGCAGAATCTTTGGCGATGTCATTTTCACCTAGCCCATATATCGCCTCTAGGGCTAAAAATCTAGGATTTTTGCTTTTTGCATAGATTTGCGCACTCAAATCCCGCGCTTTTTCAAAATCACCTTGCATCACATACAAATCTAGCAAAAGCCCTTGATCAAAGGGGAAACTCTGCGCGATTCCTTGCGCTTCTTGATATTGTTTGAGGGCGACTAGCACACGCATATAATTCGTAGCATTGGGAATCGTAGGGGCTTTTTTATAAATCGTTTCAAACACAGCCTTTGCCATATTTAGCGCATTTGAATCCACATAAAAACTCAAAGCCTCCTCACAAAATCCCTCTTCACACCCCTCGCTTATGAGATGCTCGCTAAGCAATCCTAATGCTTGCTGGCTTTTTTCTTGGGATAAAAATATGACTAAAATCTTTTTTAGCACTTCTGGGCTTTTTGTTTTGGTGTATAGTTCATCAAAGATATTTAGGGCTTTTGGTAGCTGTTTTTGGAGCATATAGAGATTTGCTAGGACATCATTTAGCGCGTCTGTTTCTTCGACTTTTTTTACTTTTTCAAGCGCGATTATGGCTTTGTCCATCTCGCCATTTTGGACAAACGCATCGGCTAAAATCTTATTTATGATAGGGTCATTTTCATCGCCACTTTGCTCTATGTATAAGTTTGCTAGGCTAAATGCTTTGTTTATATCGCCTGTGCCAAGCGCGGCTTGAGCTGCTAGCTTTGCATAGTATGGCTCTTTTGTCTCCTCATACAAAAGCAAAAAATTCTCTAGCGACTCTGCAAAATTGCTATGATACAAATCATCAGCTCCTTGCAACAAAAGCAAATCTTTATGAGAATCCAAAATCTTTGGCATTTCTGCATTCTCGCTAGGCAAAGTGGTTTCTAAGTCGTTGTATGGCTGTCTTATGGCGATTTGCGCAGTGAGGGTGTGGGAGTTTTGCAAAGAGGATTTAAAAGCGGATTCTATGTTTTCTTGTGGTTTTATTTGCGTGCTTTCTTGCGGATTTTCTCTCAAATGTTCTTTTTGTGATTTGCTAGATTTTGTGGTGTCTGTGGTGTCTTGTTTGTTTTTGCTAGCGACTGCTGCGAGACAAAAAACACAAAAAACATTGCAGAATAATAGCGATGCAAATACATATCTTGCAAAATGTGTAAATGATTTTTTTGTAAGGCATTTTTGATTCACTTTTGCTCCTTTTTAGATTTTGCTTTTTTTAGATTTTGATATGTTTGATGAGAGAAGTTACGCTATTAGCGGGATTTACAACCCCTTTGCACATCGCAAAAAGTTCGGTTAATTCCTCGCATTTTTTGCCCTTGCATTTTTCCCAAAAAGGAAAATCCACGCATTGTTTTGGACGAAGCGGATAGATTTTGCAACATTTCTTTTGCTCATCAAAAAACACGCACGCAAAGCCATTTTGATATGGCTTTTCGACAAGTGAAAATCTATACCCAACTTTGATTAGATATTTTTTGGCAAAATCCTCTAGCGAGCAGGATAAAAATTTAGCGATTTGCTCTGCTTCTTTTAGGCTTAAAAATATATAGCCACTCTCGCCCACACAGCATTTGCCACCGCAAGTTTCACACGCTTTTTTGCTAAAGCCAAAACTAAAATCTTTTTGCCTAACTACATTTTCTAACAAAGTATCTTGCATAGATTGTTCTTTTTATTTTCTCTTTGACAAATCGGCTAGAATCTCTATGTTTCAAGGCTTTTAAGAGGTTTTTGAGATTGTAGCGTGGGATTTGAGATGATGGGTGCTATGCTATGTGCCTTTAGCACTTCTAGCGTGCGAGAAAAAAGCGAGCTAGTATCAAGCCCTAAATGTTTTTCCACACTAGAGACATTGCCGTGTGGGACAAAAATAGAATCTAGCTCAAAACTAATGATAGGCTTTAAAATGCCTTTTTGACTTAGCATTTCATTGATAGCACTTGCCACGCCCCCTTGCTTGTAGCTATCGCTAAATACAAACGAAATAGCGTGGGATTCAATGATTTTAGCAAGATTTTCATCTAAGGGCTTTACAAATCGCAAATCTACTAGCGTGGGGTTAAATCCTAGATTTTCTAGCTCTTTGCATACGAGGTGCGCTCTGCCTACGCCATTTCCATAGCCTATTAGCACTATATCTCTGCCCTCTTTTAGCACCTCACATTTGCCAAGCACAAAGGAGCTAGGCTTATAAATAGGCTTGCTAGATTTTAGTGTATCTAGCACAAAATTCCCCCGCACATAGCGATACGCACAAGGCGCACTATCAAAGCTATGGGCAAAATGCACTGCTTCTATCAGCGTGGCATTATCTCTTGGGGCAAAAAGGACAAAATTTGGGATTATCCGCAGGTATGCAATATCAAAAAGCCCTTGATGAGTCTCGCCATCTTCGCCTACGATTCCAGCCCTATCAATGCTAAATCGCACAGGCAAGCTCAAAATCCCCACATCGTGGATAATCTGATCAAACGCCCTTTGCAAAAAAGTCGAATAAATGCTTACAAATGGGATAAAACCCTCTTTTGCCATTGCTGCCATAGAGGTTACGCAGTGTTGCTCTGCGATGCCTGCGTCCCAAAATCTATCGGGGTATAAATCCATTAGCTTTCCTAGTCCCACGCCACCGGGCATAGCTGCGGTTATGCCTACGACTTTTTTGTCGTTTTTGGCGATTTCTAAAAGCGTGTTTGAATACACTTCTGTGGGGGATTTTGAGCTAATAGAATGAACTAAATTTGTAGCGGGTTTTTTAAGAGGCAAGCCTGTTTGCAGATCAAACGCTCCCACCCCGTGCCATTTTTCATAAGGTCCCTCTGCGATTTTGTAGCCTTTGCCTTTTATGGTTTGGATATGCACGATGACAGGTCGCTCCATCTCTCGCGCTCTTTTTAGGCAAAAGATTATCTCCTCTAGCTTATGCCCATCAATAGGTCCTATGTAGCTAATCCCCATTTCTTCAAACAAAATCCCCGGAGTAATTAGCTTAAAGCTTTCTTCCACGCGCTTTGCTAGATAGCTAGCAGAATCAGGCATTTTCTCTAAAAATTTCTTTGTAAAGTTGCGAAAAGATTGATACATAGGGTGGGATATGAGATGTGATAAATGCTTACTAATCGCGCCTATGGGGCGAGCGATACTCATTTCGTTGTCATTTAGGATTATTACCATTGGATATTTTCTATCGCCTAGCTCATTTAATGCCTCATAAGTAAGCCCCGCACTCATAGAGCCATCGCCTATAAGCACCACAGGCAAGCCATTTTTCCCCTCTAGCTTGTAGGCTTTTGCCACGCCTACGCCTAGCGAAATCGAAGTAGAGCTATGCCCAGCGATGAAATAATCCGCGCTAGATTCTTTTGGATTGCAAAAACCACTAATCCCGCCAAATTGTCGCAACGAGCTAAAATCCTCAAATCGCCCGCTTAAAAGTTTGTGCGCGTAAGATTGGTGAGAGACATCAAAAATAAATGGATTATGTTTGCGATTAAACACATAGTGCATAGCCACAATAATATCTACCGCTCCCAAAGATGAGCTTAAATGTCCGCCATTTTTGCTAACGACTTCTAAGATTCTGCCTCGCAAAATCTCTGCTAACTCATATAGTTCCTTTATGTCCATATATTCTATGGATTTTTTGGGGAGTGTAAGCCCTGTATTTGATTTTGGGTTTTTTTGTGGCATTGTTTTTTAGTCTTTTAGATTTTCAAGCACGGATTGTTTTAGTGTTTTATAGCGATTTGAGATGCTTCCATCAATGATTCCCCCGCCATTATTGATGATTAAGCCACCTTTTGTGATTGCATTATCTGCTTCAATCTTTAGTTTTGGATAGTCTTTTAGACATTCTTGCAGGCTTTGTAAATCCTGTGGATTTACGCGAATATGTATATCTGTGGCATTTGCTATTGAGCCTAGTAGCTCTTTTGCCAAAGCCGTTGCCACCGCGCTAGAATCATTCTCCACTTCTTTTGCTATGACTTCTTTTGCCATATCTACTGCTATGCCACTAAGCTCTTTTTCTAGCTCGCGCAAATGTGTTTCAGAGTTTTTCATCGCAGTCCCTAAAGTGATAGCGGATTGTATTAGAGAGTTTTTTTCTTTTTGGATTTCGTTTTGAAATTCTGCTTTGATTTTTTCTTCGCCATCGCGCAAGCCGTCTTTGTATGCGTCATTTCGCGCAGTGGCGATTTGGGATTCCATTTCTTGTTGTTGTTTTTCAAACTGCATTTGCATTTTTGCTAGCGAAGTAGATAGTTCATCGATTTTGCTTAATAATTTTTCTACCAATTCTTTCTCCAATGAATCATCTTTTTGGCTAGGTTCTGCCTCGATTTCTTTTATCGCTTCCGTGCTAGATTCTACTTCATCAAGCACTATCGGGCTAAACTCATAGCGCGTGATTTTATGCTTGCTAGCGCGCTCTTTTGCGATTAGATTTTCTTCACCAAAACTAGACAAGGACATCATCATCTCCGCCGACTTGGATTACGCCTTGTTCGCTAAGGGTTTGGACTACTTCGACAATCTTTCTTTGTGCGGCTTCGACATCACGCATTCTAACCGCACCCAAAAACTGCATTTCCTCCACAAACTGCTCGCTCGCACGAGAACTCATCTGCTCTAGGAATTTTTGTTTTAGCATATCAGGTGCGGATTTTAGAGCCATTGTGAGGTCTTTTTTGTCAGCGACTTTGAGAATCTCTCTAATAGCATTTTTATCAAGCCCGATAATATCCTCAAATGTAAACATCATTTCTTTGATTTCGCTTGCTAGTTGCTCATCGATTTGCTCGATGTAGGCTAGCGTATTTTTTGCTGCCTTTTGCCCAAGTCTATTAAACATTTCAGCCACAGCGCGAGGTCCGCCAACTTCGACTTTGTAGCTTGTGAGTGATTCTAGTTTGTTTTCTAGCACGGTAGATACCCTTTTTACGACATTTGGCGATATATCGCCTAAGTTTGCCATACGAATAGAAATTTCAGCACGCGTATTATCATCGCTAAACTGCCCTAGCGTCTCTGCCGCGCTTGTAGCGTCCATATGTGCCAAAATCAGCGCGATAGTTTGCGGATGCTCATTGACAATAAAATCTGCAAGCTGTTGAGGACGCACTTTGGATAGGTAGGCAAAATTTTTCGCAGACTGCATAGTCTTAGCGAGTTTATCCATAATGCGTTTGGCTTCTTCTGGTCCCAATGCTTTAGTAAGCAAATCTCGTGCGTAATCCAAACCGCCCGTGTTGATATATTGATTTGATTGAAAAATCGCATAAAATTCCTCAATGACTGCTCCGCCTATGGCTTTGTCTGTGCCTTTTAACTGCATAATCTGTCGCGAAATCTCTGTAATGCCATCAATATCAAGATTTTTGAAAATCTCGCTAGTGAGCTCCTCGCCCACTTGGATAAGCAAAATGGCGATTTTCTCACTCATCGATAATTCATCATATTGCGCTCTTTGTCGTTGATTTAGTGCCATTTTGTCTCCTTATAAGATTTTATGTTAGTTTTTGCAAAAGTTAGATTTTGCATTATTTATTTTTGGCTTATTTTGACTTATTTTTGCAAATGCTAGAAAATCTATGCTTTTTTATTTGGATTTTACTTGTTTTTCAAAGTTACCAAAATCTAGTTAGCTTGTCCGCTCTGTGGGAGTGCCTATCTCATCGTGGATAAGTTTTTGGAAAAGAGAGGCAACTTCTTCTGGTTTTTCTTGGATAAGGGCGCGGATTTTCTCTAGCAGGACTTCGTATTTGACTTCATCTTCGCTAAATCCTGCACCGCTAAGCCCAAGCTGGTCTTCTATGCGCTTTTTCATATCGCCAAAGCGCGAGGTTAGCTCATCATCATCATCATCGACTTCAAACAATGACTCGACTTTGTCCTCCTCTGCATCTTGCATTTCAAGCATTCTCTCTGCAAATGGTGCAATGACTTTTTTGTAGAATATAAACACAATCACAGCGATTATGACATATTTTAACAATGGAATGTATTGCGCGATAAGCGCGGTAGCTTTTTCTACAAAAGTTTGAGGTGTTTTTAGCCTATCATTTTTAGAAAAATCCCAATCTGAAACCGTTACAGAATCTCCTCTATTTGAGTTGTAGCCGATAGCATCTTGGACTTGTTTTTCTAGCTTTGCTATGCGCTCTGGGGTAAAGGGGACATACTCTAGCACTTCATCGCCATTTTCATTTGTGGTAAGTCTTTGTTCGCCATTGATTAGCACGGAAGCTGTCATACGAATCGGCTCGCCGGGCGAAAATTTTGTCTTTATTGTTTCATTGCCTATTTCGTTATTTACAATCGTTTCGCTTTCATCTTCTTTGGTAAGTCCATTTTCATTATCCAAATCCTGCACGGGTCCTATGTTTGATTCTACCCCTGGGATTCCACCTATGCGCTTTTCGCCCGGTCCTACTTTGTGCTTTTCATAGTCTCTTTGTGCGCGAGGTAGCACTTGTGCGGGGTCAAAAGTCTGCTTTACGGATTCTCTTTGGCTAAAATCATATTGCAAATGCACGATAGCCACTACCTTGCTAGCTCCACCTGCAAGAGGACTTAGTAACTTTACAATATCATCTGCTTTTTTTTGCTCCTCTTTATGCACGAACGCATATTGTTGTTTTAGCACTTCATTTAGCCCTAGTAGCTCATTATCCTCGCCTAAGGGCATACCATTGCTATCGACAATTTTGACATTTTCTGGCGTTAGCTTAGGGATAGCTGCAGAGACTAGGTTTTTTATCCCTGTGATTTGAAATGAAGATAGTTGCGCTCCGGGCTTTATTTGCACCATTACCGCAGCAGTGGGTGGCACAGAAGTAGAGACAAAAAGACTCTCTTTTGGATTTGCAATTTGCACGCTTGCTTTAAAAATCGGCTCTAATGCCTCAATCGTGCGCGTTAGCTCGCCCTCTGTGGCGCGCAAAAACTTCACTTGCTGGGTAAAATCTGTCGCGGCAATATCATTGGTATCAAAAACTTCAAATCCTACTTTTGAGGTTTTTGGGATACCTCGTGCGGCTAGCTCGATCCTCTCCTCTGCTACGCGCTCTGCTGGGATTTCAATCACATCATTTCTAGGGATTTTATAAGGGATTTGCTTTTCTTTTAGATATTCTAAAATAAGCGCATTATCCGCAGAATCTAGCTTGTCAAATAGCACCCCGTATTCACTTTGGGGTTTTTTGCCTGAAAAAACCACCAAAAACACAAAAAACGCTATCAAAATCACAGCGGTAGCAGCGATAACAATGCGTTGTTTTTTATTGAGCTTGCTATAAAGCTTGTGCATACTCTCTAAAAATGCTTTTGCTTCCACCTGACTTCCTTTTTGTTTGTTTTGCTTGTTTTGTTTATTGTGATTTTAGGCTTGTAGTGCTAGATTTTGTGATAATGCTTTATCTAGGCATTCTAGCACGCGGGTATTTTGAGAATCTAGCCCGATAGTGATTCTGCAAGCATTCATTTTGTAGCTTGCTAGATTGCGGATAATTATCCCCTTCGATAAAAGCCAATCACATATTTTGCTAGAATCTAGCCCATCTCCCAAAATAAGCGTAATAAAATTCGTAAAAGATGGGATATATTCTATGCCTTTAGATATAGCAAAATCCTCATATCTTTGCATTTGGATAAAATTTTGCCTCACGCCCTCTTGCATAAAATCATCATCTTTTAGTGCTTCGCTCGCAGCTACAAGGCTAAGAGTGGTGATATTAAACGGCGGGCGGACTTTGTGCAAAATCGAAATTAGATTTTGATTGGCTATGCCATAGCCTACGCGCATACCGCCTAGCCCGTAAGCTTTAGAAAAAGTGCCTAGATAAATGGCGTTTGAAAATCGCTCCACAATCTCTAACGGGGAAATCTCTTTTACTTTGTCTTTGTAACGCGCAAATTCTTGATACGCCCCATCGATTAACACCAAACTTTGAGGGGATTTTTTTGCTACAATTTCTAAAAACTCATACACTTCTTTTGCGTCCAAACATTCGCCCAAAGGATTATTTGGCACGCAAAGAAAAATAATCTCTGGTTTAGATTCTAGCATTTGGATAAATTGGGCTAGGTTGTGCGTATCGCTACTCGTGCGAAGTATCCTAAATCCTGCGATTTTAGAGTATATCTCATACATCGCAAAAGTAATGCCAGCCATAAGGACGGCGGGTTTTTGGCTTAAATCGCTTTGTGGATTTGTCGCATTTTGCGTGTTTGTTTTTGGATTTTCTTGTGGATTTTCTTGCAAGTTCTCTTGTGAATTATTGTTTAGATTTTCCTTTACTCTCACGCACATTTCTATGACTTGGTCGCTACCCGAGCCTATGATTAGATTTTCTACGCCTATGGCAAATTTTTTTGCTAAAGCCTCTTTAAGTGCTAGCATAGAATCATCGGGGTAAAGATTAGCGTTATGCGCGTTTGATTTGATTGCTTCTAGCACGCGTGGCGAGGCGCGAAATGGATTTTCATTGCTTGCTATCTTTATGATACTATCTTGCTTTAGTCCAAATTTTCGCACGACTTCTTCTATGGGTTTGCCCGCTTGATAAGTGGCGATATGTTCTAGCTCTTTGTTAAAGCGCATTGCTATGCCCTATGTTTGATTTTTGGATTTTATGTTGTGTTATTTACATTGAAAAGAGATAAATGATTTAAACTCGACATTTTTGCTACTTTGCAACGGTAGGGCAAAATCTGCTATGCTAGATTCCCTTAGTGTTCCTACACTTGCGCCCATATTTTTTAGCATCGCGCTATGATGCCCTTGCAAAGCAAGATTTTGCCTATAAGTATCATCAAAAAACTCCACGCGCCCTATTTCGCATTTCACGCCAAACCCGCTTTCTATCGCGCCTTGCTGTTTTTTGATTTCTTTTGATAGTTCGGCATATACTTCCTTGCTTGCGTTAGATAACTGCTCTTGCGTGATAAGTGGCTCTATGCCGTAGTTTGCAAGCCTTAAGACACCACTTTTTAGTGCTAGATAATCAATGTCTTTTAGCATTGCTTGATAGCTTGCAAACTCATCTTTGTTAAATTTACATTCGATTACGCCACCTATAAAGGCATTTGGATTATTTGCAATGCTAAAATCTGCTACGCTATTTTCATCAGTTTGTTCGTCTTTTTCGTCTTTTTCATTTTTTTTGCTATTTTTTTGTAAATCAAAATCCCCGCCTTGACAATTTTTCTCCCTCCTAGCTCGCTCTAGCACGGAAGATAGAGTATTTTTGATTAGTTGTGTTTCTTGTGCGTTTGGGGTTTGCGAAATGCTTTTAAACCCAAAAGCACCTACATAAAGTTCAACGGGAAGTTGTTTTTGTGAAGTAAGAGTCTGAGAGAAGTGGGATTTTTCTTTATTGCCAAGAAAGCTGTCTTTTTGCTCGCTTAGTCGCATAAAAAATGCCCCACCGACAAAAAGCCCGACTGCTAAAAACCCAACGATAAAATATTTTATAGAACCCATATAAAATCCTTTGTGTCAAATCTTTACTTAACGCAAAACTAAGAAAATAGGGCAATTATAGCACAAAGAAATAAAAACATTTGCAAAATCTATATTTTGTGCTAAATTTATAAAAAATTTGCCGATTAGCGACAATTTTGGCATTTGCTCGATAGTTTTTCACATTTTCACAAAATCTACTAATTATAAGATAATTTTAAAACATTCTAAGAAACCCGCGCGACAAAAAGTTTTTCACATTGCAAAAATTGCTTAAATTTTTACTTTGCGTATTTTGCTTCAAGTTGGTTTAGATATGCTTCCCAATCTTTCAAATTAGCTTCCCACTCTTTCAAATTAGCTTCTTTTTTTCCTAATATTTCTTTTCTTTTTATTATTAAAAAATCTTCTCTTAAATTGTTTTGCCTTATAAAGTCTTCGTTATATAATTTAATGAATTTATCTACTAACGCATTTTGTTTATCTATTAACGCATTTCTTTTATCATATAACACACTGATTTTATATACTAACGCATTTTTTTATCTATTAACGCTTTGTTTTTATCATTTAACGCATTGATTTTATCATTTAACGCATTTTTTTATCATTTAACGCATTGATTTCATTGCTATAAGCATTTACACTAATCACGCATAATGCCACTAATCCCGCTTGTAATAATCTTTTTAATCCTTGCATTTTGCAATCCTTTCAAAGTGAAATAAAATTGCTATTTTATCGCAAAATTGTTTTTTTTTTTTTGCAATATTTGGTCGCATTTTTTTGTGGTATTGCTAAATCTCATTATGATTTTTTTAAACTTAAGGCTAACAGGGCAAAATGGAGCTAAAATGGCAAAATATTGGACAAATGCGATTCAATGATTTTGACTTTTGGCATAAAATCTAGCGTAAAATCCATCATAAAAACGCACAAAAATGGCTAGATTTTTATTTAGATTTTAGATTAGATTTTAGGGATTCCGCTTTGTGTCCCACCGCTAAAATCTAGTAGCTTTTTATACAGCACCACTCCAGCGCGACTAAAGGCTTTTGCCTTGCTTGCTTGAGTTTCGCTAAATCTAGCCTCCCACAGCACATTATCAGCGCAATCTTTTATCACCGCTTTGACTTCCACGCTCACGCTTTTTGGCGCGTTTGTGGTGTTTGCCTCGATATATAGCGTATGCGTGTTTGGCTCATTTGCTATGCGGGCAAATTTTGCCACTTCGCCCAAAAATGCCGATTTGTCGCTTTTATCACCCGCATTATCGCCCTCAAATAATATCTCTACTTTTAATTTTGGTTTTGGTAGATTTGCCTTTTCTAGCTCCTCAAACTCCTCAAAATCAGCCCCCACAAACCCCAAAGCACGCAAAATCGCGCTAGATTCCCTTGCTTGTTTTAGCTCTTTTTGAAGCAGGGCAAAATCTTTTAGGCTTAGGCTAGAGCAAGATTTTGGGAGGGATTCTAGTCGCTCGATACCTTGCTCTAGCTTTGTTTTTATCGGCATTGCTATGTCTTTTTTTGCGATAGCTACCTCTACATAATACACACCTTTTGAGTGAGATTTTTGCGTGATTTTTAGATTTTGCAAATCTAGCATAGCACTGCTAAGCGAAATATTTTGCTCCACATTAGATTCAAACCTATCATTTTGCGCGCTATTTGTGATATTTGTGCGAGATTTTACTTGGGTTTGCACGCTTTGGGCTAAATCATTTGCCGCTTCTATTTTTGCTTTTGCTAGGCTATCGCCACTACCTAGTCCATATAGCGTATCGCTCGCACTTTTGGGAGTCAAAAACCACTTGGGAGGATTTGCCTCCACCACTCCGCCATCTAGCAGTAGCAATGCCCCAAACACGATACAAAGCCACATTTTTTTTAGCCCGCGTGCTTGTTTGATATTTTTTATCATCGCTTTGGTTTTTTCTTTTTTTGCCGCTTTTTTTGTGAGATTTTGGGGTAGATTTTGTTTGTCTTGCTTTGTTTGATTAGTTGTGATTTTTTGCATATTTTTCCCTTTTTTTGCCTTTGTGTTGCTATTTTGTAGCTTTTTACAAAATACCAAGTTTTTGATTTGTGCTAGATTTTGCGCACATTCTAAAAAAACGCATTCTACACTTTTTTACAAAATCTTAAGCAATTTTTATAAACTTTGAAACGATATTTATGATATTTGCAAAATAGCGCAAAATCTATCAATCGTTTATATCACAAACACCTCCAAAATCCTACACAAGTTTTTTAGCCATTAAACGCCCCCAAAAATCTTAAATAGCACAACCATAGCACAAAGGCACTTAGACAACACGGATATTTTAGTCAAAGCATAGCTTAAACCCAAGAGAGAGAAAGTGGGTTTAATCCTATCTTTTTATTTTTGGGTTCTCAAAAACGAAAACCTAAGGAGTGAAAACATTTAAACATAAAATCTAAATGCTTTTGTTGTAGTTGTGCTATTTAAGACTTCCATATTAAACCTTTGAAATTTTGCTTCTAAAGGCTTAGGGTTTTTACAAAAACCTATCTTAGCAGATTTTATTGTCATTGCGAGATTTGCATTTTGAATTTAAATGCAATGCGTGGTAATCCACCCCTTTTTTATTACTTGAGTGAGTGAAACGAGCGAAGTATATAAAACATTAGGCTCAATCCAACTTAAGCGGTTGATTTTTTATCAATTTTAATAAGATTTTATACAAATCTTGCTGTTGCATTTTGACATTTTAATGCTACTGCTAACCTTATACCTAAATTCTGTTTCTTTTAAGTGAAGTAAGAAATTCTCTTTTTTGATTCCTTTAAATTTGCTTAATCTATGCTTTGCATAGCCACTTTTGCTTGCATTTGCGAGCATTATCGAAGCAAAAACACTTTCAATGCTATTTATGTGATTTCTACCTAATGCAAACTCATTTTTGCTATGTTTGATAATGTGCCTTTGCACCTTCTGTTTGTAGTTGCTAGTGAAACGAAGCAAAAAATACAGGTGTTTTCTTATCTGCTCCTCGCCCTCTTTTTCCTCTTACTCTTTTAGCACCCAAAATCTATATCAAAAGGTTAATTTCATCAATCTCAATTTCGCCTTGCATTTTAGAAGTTTTCTCACATTCTTTTGCGATTAAAATTCTAATATTTTTGCGAAATTTATCACACTTTTTATTGATATTTTTTTGCAAATCTTTACAAATTTTTGCATTTTTTACCGCTTCAATATCTAAACTTCTTGCAAAGCTACGAGTGTAAGCAAAGTAGAAACATATTTAAGAATCTTTTTTTAAAATCTATCTTGTTTTTGATTCTCTTAGCCTCTTAAATTCTTGCAAAGGTTTTTATTATGTGGTGGATATACTTGTTTTTCATCGGTGCAATCAACACAATCATAACTTAAGACTCATTTATGTGGGATTAAGTTGGATTGAGCCTAAAATATTTTTGCTTAATTCAAGGCGATTGCTTATCATAGAAAGCCACGAAGCGTGGTTAAATTTTATCGACATAGATAAAATCATCATTGCCTGTATTATAAGGTGGGTCGATATAAATCAAATCGATTTTATTTTGATATTTTGGCATTATTGAATTAAGCGCTTGGAAGTTATCGCTTTTGATTAACTCACCATTTAGCAAGGATTCTAAATCATCAAAGGCGTTAAGCAAGGCAAACTTTGTTTCTTTGCTTAAATGCTTTGTGTCAATGGGTAGGAATTTGTATTTATTTAACCCACCCCCCTAACCCCCTCCGCAAAGGAGGGGGGAAATCTTGTCATTTAATCCCCCTCCGCAAGCGAGGGGAAACAAAAAGGCAAAAATCGCATTTAATTGTGGAGTTTTTCTAGCTCGGCGGTGATATTGCTAAGAAATGCTTGGCTATACGCCCTATCTTTTGGTAGCTTATCTCTAAAATCCTCCAAAATCCCCGCATAATCCTCCACTCGTAGTTCATCTTTTAGAATCGCGTATTTTAGGTATAGCCAATAAGTATTTAGCACATCGCTTTGGCAGTAAAAATCGATTTTTTCTATGTCTTTCTTACCATAGTAGAGAGAATACACATCTCCCCCGCTTACCTCGTATTTGCCGACAATCCCTAGCATTTTGCAGACATTATCAAGGTTTAGCGCACGCACAGAGCCAAAATGCCCCAAAGATTCAAACAAATCCGTGTGCCATTTTTCGCTATATCGTGCGCGGTAGTTTTCCCATTTGCTTTTGGTTTTGCTTTCATTTTGCTCCTCATAGTAGCCAAACGCGCTTAGGTTGTAGCGCATAGAGCGGAGCATTATGGTGGGCAAATCAAAACCCCTGCCATTAAAGCTAACTAATTTTGGCTCTTTAGAATTTATAAAACCCAAAAAATCGCTTAAAATCTGCTTTTCATCGGCTAAATGCGTAAAATGGCTAGAATCGTTAGAATCTATTTGCGTGGATTTTGTGCTAGGGGTTGCTATGTTAGAATCTTTTTTGCCAAAATTCCCAACTTTGATAAACCTCCCGTATTCATCGCATACTACGCTAGCGATACTCACCACCCTATGCCAATATATAGGCAAAAACTCACTCCCGCTTTTTTCTTTTTGCGCACTAAAGGCGTATTCACACACTTCTATTTCGCTTAAAGCAGAATCTAAGTTGTAATAGGCTTTTAGTAGCTCTATGTCTGGCACGGTTTCTATGTCAAATACGCATATCATTTGTTATCCTTTGTTGTTAGATTTTGTTTTGGTGTAGTTTTGTTTTTAGTCATTGATAGCAAAACACAAGGCTTGCGTGGCAATCTATTGTTTTTGTCATATTGAGCGTTAGCGAAAATCTCTATTTTTGTTTTTAGATTTTCTAAATAAGCTGTGCTTTGAGATACTTCGGCTTGTAGAGATATTCGCTACGCTTAAGTATGACAAAGCACAAAATCTATTTTTCACTTTTTCTTATTTTTGGAAATTTTGGCTCATCTTCGTAGGAGAATATCGGCATACTTAGTTTATAGCGAATCGCTAGCATTCTTAAGCTAAATCCCACGATAAGCGAAATAATACTCGCATTATGCACGCTAAATCCCCACAAAATCAGCAAGTAATAAAGCACGCCTGTGAGAATGGCTACAAACGCGTAAAGCTCTTGACGAAACACAAGCGGGACTACACCGCAAAATATATCGCGCAAAACCCCGCCAAATACCCCCGTGATGACTGCTCCGCATACCACTAGCACGATGCCATACGCCTGCGCTTCCTCGCTCATACTTGCTAGCTCTGTGCGCACCACTTCTGCGCCGATGACAGCAAATACCACAAGTCCTAACGCATCTAGTGCCAAAAATAATCTCTCTAGCCTCGCTATCACACGCGGAATTAGCGTAGTAAGCAGTGCTGCTACGCATACTACGATGACATATTGAGGGTGTGCTACCCAAGTGAGTGGGTAATGCGAAAAAAGCACATCTCGCACGCTACCCCCGCCAATCGCTGCAGCAAGCGCGATGAAAAGCACGCCGATTAAGTCCATTTTGTGCCTACCTGCGATGAGGGCTGCGCTCATCGCTTCCGCGCTGATACCGATGATGTATAAAATCGTTAGAAACATTTATGTAAAGTGCCTTTATTTTGATATGCAAAAACGCAAAATACTAGCGCAAAATGACTTAAAATCGCTTTATAGATTTTGCAAATCTTATATATAAGAATCTAAAAGGATTCTAAGCCAAAATCTGCTAGAATCCGTTTTTTAAATTTCTATTTTTAAAATTTCTAGTCAAAATCTGCCATTATCAACATACCAAAAACTACCATAAACGCAAAAATAACACAAAAAAAGGAACACAAAATGCCAAACAAAAACAAACAAATCGTTACAAGATTTGCCCCCTCCCCCACAGGCTACCTCCACATAGGCGGGCTTCGCACCGCGCTTTTTAACTACCTCCACGCTAGAAAAAACAGCGGAAAATTTTTGCTTCGCATTGAGGATACGGATTTATCGCGCAATTCAAAAGATGCTGCAAACGCGATTATAAAGTCATTTGAATGGGTTGGATTAGAGCACGATAAAAGCGAGGAAGCAAACGCGCAAAATAATGGCATAGTCTATCAAAGTGAGAGATTTGAAATCTATGCTAAATACGCAAAAAAACTCATAGATGAGGGCAAAGCATACTACTGCTATATGAGCAAAGAAGAGCTAGAATCTTTGCGCGAGGAGCAAAGAGCGCGAGGAGAGACACCAAAATATGACAATCGATACCGAGACTTTAGCGGCACTCCTCCCAAAGACATAAAACCCGTAATCCGCATAAAAGCCCCTTTGAGTGGCGAAATCAGCTTCATAGACGGCATAAAAGGCAAAATCACTATAAACGCAAAAGAGCTAGATGATTTTATCATTATGCGCTCTGATGGTAGCCCTACTTATAATTTTGTCGTGGCGTTAGATGACGCGCTTATGGGCGTAACAGATGTCATAAGGGGCGATGATCACACGAGCAACACTCCAAAGCAAATCATTGTGTATAACGCGCTAGGATTTAGCCTGCCAAAGTTTTTTCACATACCGATGATTCTAAATCCAGAGGGCAAAAAACTATCCAAACGAGATGGCGCGATGGGCGTAATGGACTACAAACTTATGGGATATTTGCCTGAAGCGATTTTAAATTTTTTGGTGCGACTTGGGTTTAGCTATGAGGATAAAGAGATTTTTTCACTAAACGAAATGAAAGAGTGCTTTAGCACAGATGCGCTTGGAAGCTCGCCTAGCAGATACAATCAAGAAAAATTCCTATGGCTAAATCAGCACTATATCAAACAATGCGATAATAAGCGGCTAGAGGGGCTTTTAAGCGAATTTGGCATAGCAAAGATAGAGGATAAAACAAAGCGCGATATGCTATATACCCTGCTAAAAGATAGAAGCAAGACTTTGATAGAATTTAGCGCGCAATGCAGGGAGATATTTACCCCTCCAAGTGGGGAGGGTGGCAATGGCTATGATGAAAAAATGATAAAAAAGCTAGATTCTCTAGCACTTAGGGCTTTGGGTGAATTGACAGAAAAAGCGGAGTTTTATGAGGCGTTTGAAAGTGTGGAGAAAATGGAGGCGTTTTTGCACACATTTGTAGAATCTTTTGTAGCTAAAAATAGCGCGGGCGAAAACTCCGCAAATGAGAATGCGTCAAATAAAAAAGCTTTAAACACAAATGGTTTAGGCAAAAATATCTCAAAGGATGGCGGCTTAAAAGAAAATGTCTCAAAAGAGGGCGTCTCACAGGATAGTGGCGGGCTAAAAATCGGCAAATTTATGCCTGCGTTGAGATTGGCACTACTTGGCAAAGGCGGTGGAATCGGGCTTTGTGAAGCACTAATAATCCTAGAATCAAAAGAGGCAAAGAAACGAATCAAAGATTTTTTAAAAACGATGAATGGCTAGTTTGGTGTTTTTTTACTAAAAAAGGGCAGTGAAAACGCGCTTTTGTAATACTTAGGTTTTGCAAAAAAGCCAAAGTATCTACAAAAACAAGCGCAAAATCTAGCAATGAGGGGCAATTAGAACGCCACGCTTATTTTTTAAATCCGCTCGCAGTGATAAAACGGCTTGTCATACTGAGGGCGAAGCCCGAAGTATCTCTAAAAGTTTAAACAATAGAGATATTTCGCTAACGCTCAATATGACAAATG
>NZ_JBSIUV010000042.1:0-18749 GCF_053654515.1 Helicobacter sp. T3_23-1059
AAATCTTTTAACCTCCCATTTATATCAAAAGGCAAATAATACCTTACAAGCGCAATGAGTGAGCAAGTATCAAAAAGATATTTAGCCATATATAAAACTCTCTAAATTGTCATTTTTTATGTAATTTTTAAAGCGCGTTCGCAGTGTGTATTCATCTACTACGCCCTCCAAAAAGGCATTGACAAAAATATCTTTTTGTAAAGGCGAGATTATGGGTGGTTGAGAGGCAAAACCACCTTTTTTATTGTTATCGTTATTGGTGCTTTGTGCTTGTTTTTTCTCCCTATATTTTTGTTCTAATTCCTCTTTGAGCAAAGAATAATCCTGCCAAGTTATGTTTTTTATACTTAAATGTTGGTAAAAAAGTGCAAGTCTGCTGATATGTTTTTGGGCTGATATATTTTTAATTATTTTATTTTCAATGTTTATTTCATCTTTTTGCAACGATTCTAATGTGCTTAATTTTTCGCCAATTAGCAAGTAAAATGCAAATTGATTACACCATTTTTCCTCGTTTTGCGGATTTTGTATAAAAATATCTTTATCGATATTTTCATTTTCAAGCAAATAATGCCCTAGCTCGTGTGCTAGAGTAAAAATTTCTCTTTTTCTGCCTTGATTTTTTAAGGCTATGATATTTGGTTTAATAAAAAATCCACATAAATTGCTTTTGTATTTTTTGTTGTGGGTTTCTATATTTTCTAGGACTAAAATATTATGCTCTGCAAGATTTTTTATAAAAGATTCAAGAAATTGTTTATCGCTTAAATTTTGTTTTGTGGGGAGCAAAATCTGCATTTTTTTAGCTACTTCTTGTGGCGAAACTTGCAAAGAAAAGTTTGGTAATGTTCTTTGCGTAAAAGCAAAATCACTAATTTTAGCTAGTCCGCTAATATAGTGCATTTGCTCTTCGCATTTTGTGATAAGCTGCACATCGCCTATGTCTAAATCATCACTAATATTTTCTTTTCTAAATAAAATGCTTGAATTTGCTTTGTTTATAGGATTTGGATTTGTGTAAAAATCCAAACCACGATTAAAAATTGTATCTATTTCGGCTAATGTTCCCTTATTTATAGGTTTTGACAGGTCAAGAGGTTTTTTTAATTCTGATTCTATGATAGATTTTAGGCGTGATTCGTCCATACCAAACAAATCCAAAAGATACTGCAATCGCTTGGTATTAATTCTTATTGTTTGCCCTGCTCCCATAAAACCCTCTAGTTTTTTGCTAAATATCGACTTAATATAAATCGCTTGGTTGAAAATTGTATCTAATGTAGCATAAATCCTATATAAAATAATCAACAAAAGTGTTTAATTAGATTGCTAAATTAACCTAAAAGGACAAAATAAACTTAATGAAATCGTAGAAAAATGCCTAAAAAATGTCGCGCTCTTTGATGAACTCAAAGATAGGTTGCAAGATTCTGCTTTGTCTCTAAGCGGAGGGCAACAGCAGAGACTTTGTATCGCTCGCGCCCTAGCAATCAACCCCGAAGTGATTTTGATGGACGAGCCAACTAGCGCACTTGACCCCATCTCTACGCTAAAAATCGAAGAGCTTATCAAAGATTTACGCACCAAATACACTATCATCATCGTTACGCACAATATGCAACAAGCAATGCGAATCAGCGATAAAACGGCGTTTTTTTGGCTAGGCGAAGTGGTGGAATTTAACAAAACTAAAGTGATTTTTAGCGATGAAGCAAAAGAGAAAAAGACAAGGGATTATATTGCAGGGCGATTTGGTTGATTTTTGGGATTGTCGTTGCAAGACTTTGCCTTGCACTTTGTTAGCGCGAAAATTTTGTCGCTTTTGTGTGGCTTTGGCTACCACAATGGCGAATCTTTGGCAAATCTTTGACGAATCTTGTGATAATCTTGGGGCAAATCTTACTTTTCAAGCGAATCAAGCAAAATTAAAGATTTTTGCCTATAATTGCAAGGTTATTTTTAATCAATTATTTTATGAGATTTTCGCGCCACATTCGCGCTATGTAAAATGCGCAATGAACGCTATGTGCGAAGTAAAATCAAAGGGACACCAAAATGCTAAATGCCACAAATGCTTTAAGCCAATCAAATACGACATATTATCAAAGTGTCGCGCTTAATAATGCAATTTTAGATTCTAACAAAGTTTTGGATTTTAACGCGATACCCACAGAGACAAAACATCAAACCTCGCGTTTTACCCAAAGTCCGCTAAACTACACAGGTGCAAAATTTCGGCTACTCCCACAGATTTTGCCCATTTTTCCAAAAGACATTAGCGTAATGGTGGATTTATGTTGCGGTGGCGCAAGTGTGGGCGTGAATGTGAGCGCAAAGCACATTATCTTAAATGACAAACAAAGCGAACTTATGGAGATTTTGGCGTTATTTAAACGCGAAAGTGCGGAGTCGCTTTTGCAAAAAATCGCGGATATTATTAAAGATTTTAGGCTTTCAGATTCGGCGAAATTTGGCTACGCGCATTATAAATGCGATAGTGCTAAAGGACTATCAAGCTACAACAAAGCGGGGTTTACACGACTTAAAAACGCCTATAATGCCGACAAATCCGCGCTTAAACTTTTTGTGCTAATCATTTTTGCCTTTAATAACCAAATCCGCTTTAACGCAAAAGGCGAGTTTAACCTGCCCTGTGGCAAAAGGGACTTTAACGCAAAAATGCAAGAAAAGCTAAAAGGTTTTATAAACGCAATGCAGGGCAAAAATATCCGCTTAACAAACAAAGATTTTCGCGCCTTTGACACGCACATTTTAGACACACAAAGCCTTGTGTATATCGACCCGCCCTACTTGCTTGGCAACGCGGGATATAATGAAAATGGCGCGTGGAGCGAAACGGACGAAAAAGATTTGTATGAATTTATGCGCCTTTTAGATTCAAAACGCGTTAAATTTGCGTTTTCAAATGTGCTTTTTCACAAAGGTAAAGAACACATAATGCTTAAAAATTGGCTTAAAGCAAATCCAAAATTCACAACGCATTTTTTGGATTTTTCTTACCAAAATTGCAATTATCAAACCAAACGCGAGAAATCTATCGAAGTGCTGGTTACAAATTTTAGGGCGTAGAAATGAGATACGATTATTTTGGCAATACAAGTTTGCGTGTAAAAAATCTGCTTTATAATTTTGAAACGCAGCTGATTTATATCGTTAAGTTAGATTTTGTATAATTACAAAATTTTTGTTTTAAGGAAAATAATGACTATGTCAAATTTAGCCCTAAATTACACGCAACCTGCGCTTTTTGAGGTGGATTCTAGCGTGGATTTAGGCGAGAATCTAGCGGAGCGAAAAACGCGATTTTTGCATTCACTCAAAGGCAAAAACCTCACATACAAACGCTACACCAAAAGCCCTTTGCGTTATGGCGGCGGCAAAAGTCTAGCCGTTGGGCTAATAATAGAACATGTCCCAAATGATATAAAGCGCGTAGTTAGTCCATTTATCGGCGGTGGGAGCGTGGAGGTGGCGAGTGCTTTGGGGCTAGATTTGGAGGTAAAAGCATTTGATATTTTTGATATTTTGGTAAATTTTTGGCAGGTTTTGCTCTCAGATTCAGACGCGCTATGTGAAAATCTCGCGAATCTAGAGCCAAATAAAGAGACTTATGAAACGATTAAAGCCGAGTTAAAAGCGCATTATAAAAATGAGGCGAAGTTAGATTCGCTTAACTTAGCGCGGGATTATTATTTTAACTTTAATCTAAGCTATGGACCGGGCTTTTTGGGGTGGATGAGCAAAATCTATGAGGACAAAACGCGCTACACAAATATGCTTAATAAATTGCGCGATTTTGGGCGCAACAAAAAAGTGCGAAATCTTAGCGTTGAGTGTGCGAGTTTTGAGCGCATATTTGAGCTCTACCCAAATGACTTTTTCTACTGCGACCCGCCGTATTTTCTCACAGGCGATTCTAAAATGTTTAAGGGAATCTACCCTATGCGAAATTTCCCCATTCATCACAACGGCTTTAAACACGAGCTTTTGGCAGAGTGCTTACACGCGCACAAGGGCAAATTTATTTTAAGCTACAATGACTGCGAATGGGTGCGTGAAGCGTATAAGGACTTTAAGATTTTAGAGCCAAAGTGGCAATATACAATGGGACAGGGCGAAACGCGCATCGGTAAAAACCGCATCGAGCGAGGCGACACGGATAATATCAAACAAAGCCACGAGCTGTTGATTATCAAAGAGTAAGGCGTAAATAATGAAAATTAGCGAAGTCAAAACGGCGTTTAAAATCGCTGATGTGGAGTTTGTGGCAGGTAGCACGAAGCTAAATTTTAACTACCTAAAAAATCTTAAAGATGAAAACGGCAACGCCTTGCCACAAAGCATTTTAACTCAAAATGTCGCACGGGTGTATCTCATCGTGGTTGATGGGGTGATAAAGAAAATCGGTGGAAGTCAAGCGGTGGGCGGAATCAAAAATACGCTAGAAATTTATAGAGACGGGGGCGTAAAAGGACGCCCAAGTATTCGTAGTTTTGGCGTGTGGTATTTTCTCTATCATACGATTTTAAGTGGGGCGAAAATCGAATTTTATATGATTTATCAAAAGAATTTTGAAAAAGAGATTAAAGGACTTTTTGGACTAAAAAATGTCAAAAATGCGTATATTTCGTATAAGCTGATTGAGGAATGTTGCGTGGAGGATTATTTGGCGCGTGAGAGCGGAAAATTCCCTGATTGGAATGTGCAAGAGCAAGGCAAAGACTGGCCTCTTGAAATCAAAAACGAACACGCTGAAATCCAAAAGAATGCGCAAAGCAGAGCGAAAAAAATCGTGCGAAAAGAGGCGAAAAGATAAAAAAACCGCCAAATTGACATAGCCTTTATCGACCCGCCTTACAATTCTAGGCAGTATGCGAGATTTTATCATCTGCTTGAAACGCTGAGCAAAAATGGCAAGCCAAAACTCTATGGCGTAGCAAAAAAGCCAACGCCTGAAAATGTAAGTGTGTATTGTCAAAGCAAAGCAAAAGAGGCGTTTAGCGATTTAGTGGCAAATCTTGCCAAATGCGCCAAAATCTTGTTTGTAACTTATAATAACACCATTTCGGCAAATCCAAGAAGCAACACGCGAATGAACGAGGAGCAAATCACACAGATTTTAGAGTCGCAGGGCACAACCCACAAATACGAATTTGATTTCAAAGCATTTAGCACGGGTAAGACAGAGTTTAGTAACCATAAAGAGATGATTTTTGTCTGCGAAGTGGCGCATAATTTTTGTGCATAATTTTTTGCAAGATTTGCGCACCAAATACACCATCATCATCGTTACGCACAATATGCAGCAAGCAATGCGAATCAGCGATAAAACGGCGTTTTTTTGGCTAGGCGAAGTGGTGGAATTTAACAAAACTAAAGTGATTTTTAGCGATGAAGCAAAAGAGAAAAAGACAAGGGATTATATTGCAGGGCGATTTGGGTAAAATCTGCGTCAAAATCGTACATTTTTTAGCGAATTTTTGACACAATGTAGAAAAATTAATTGAATAACCAGCTCTAATAGGTTTTTTATAAATTTGGCTCAAGACAACTTAAGCGGTTTTTTTCTTATCATTTTTGTGCCAAGATTTTATACAAATCTTGCTGTCTAATTTGAGTATTGTATCTAAATTCTGTTTCTTTTAAGTGAAGCAAGAAATTCTCTTTTTTGATTCCCATAAATTTAGCAAATCTATGTTTTGCATAGCCACTTTTGCTTGTAGTTGCAAGTGAAATGAAGTAAAAAAGTTTTCGATTCCATTTATATGATTTCTACCTAACGCAAACTCATTTTTGCTATGTTTGACTCGATAATGTGCTTTTGCACCACTGCTTGCAGTTGTAAGCGTAAGCGAAGCAAAAAATCTACTAGCCCATCATAAGCCCTCCAATCATCATACAATTTTGCACTATAAAATTCTGTCTCACGCATATTGCTTAAATTCTGTATTATAGGCAAAAGCTCATCTGCCAAGCAATGTTTTACAATTTGGGTATAAACACAATTATTTCGTTTTAGCATACCTTCTGCTTGCAGTTGTAAGCAAAATAAAGCAAAAACACAGGTGTTTTCTTATCTGCTACTCGCCCTCTTTTGCCTCTCACTCTTTTAACACCCAAAATCTATATTAAAAGGTTGCTTTCATCAACTTCAATTTCACCTTGCATTTTAGAAGTTTTCTCACATTCTTTTGCGATTAAAATGCGGATTTGATTGATGATTTTATTGACACTTTGACGAGAAATGTTGCTTAATTTTGCAATTTTAACAGCCTCAATATCAAGACTTCTTGCAAAAGCTACAAGCGTAAGCGAAGTAGAAACATATTTAAGAATCTTTTTTTAAATCTATCTTGTTTTTGATTCTCTTAGCCTCTGAAATTCTTGCAAAGGTTTTTATTATGTGGTGATATACTTGTTTTTTATCGTGTGAATCATAACTTAAAGATCATTTGTGTGGGATTAAGTTGGATTGAGCCAATCTTAATTATAAAAAAAAATGCGTTTTGCCATACTTAAGGGGCTTTTCTTAAAGGCTTTTACAAAAGTCAAAATATTTAATGAAAATTATATAAATCCCACGCTTTTGCTTCCGTCAAAATTCCCGCTGATTTCGCGTTTGATGGCTTCGATAAAGTCTTCTTTTTTAAAGATAGGGTTGCTTCTTGTGGCGACTTTGTAGGCGGTATTTTTTATCACTAGGGAGATTTGCGCTCCGCTTAGATTGTAGCTAGATAGCTCTTTTGCTAGGGTGGTTTGGGTGATTTCATTTTCATATTTTGCGTTTTTGGGGAGGTATTTTTCCCATAGTTTTTTTCGTTGCGCCTCATTTGGTCGCTTAAACTCGATTTTATAATCAAACCTCCTAGAAAATGCGGTATCTATGCTATCTACTAAGTTTGTCGTAGCCACTAGTACCCCGCCAAATCGCTCGATTTGCTCCAAAAATATATTTTGCATTTGGTTGTGCATTTTTTCAGCCCCTGAGCTAGAAGTTATGCGTGTGCTTAAAAATTGGTCTGCTTCATCTAGCAGTAGCACGGGTTCGTTTTTGATTTTTTTGCTGATTTCATTGTAGCTATCAAAGATTTTGCGCACATTTTTTTCGCTCTCCCCCACATACATTGATAGGATTTTGGAGCAATCAAAGCTAATGACTTGCTTTTTTAACGCCTTTGCTATGGCAAGTGCGCTTAGCGTCTTGCCCGTGCCTGCTTCTCCAAAGAAGAGGATTTTTGCCTCCACGCCTTTATGCTTGTCTTTTATCCCCCACTGCTTTAGTCTAGCCACCACACTTGCATCTACTTGCTTTAATATAGAATCCATCATCGCCCTTGTGGATTCTGGCAAGACTATGTCATCTAGGCTTTGTTTGGGCTGGACTAGCTCAAATATCTCTTGTCCTTCTAGCACGGAGGCTAGGGCGATTTTTTTGCTTTTTTTCTTGTATGGCTCGCGGATAACTTTATGCAAAATCTCTTCAGGGATATAAAATGTCCGCACGATTCCACCAAATGGATTTAGCATTTCGCCAAAATCTAGCAAGCCTTTTTCCACCAAAGTCGATTTTTCATCTAGCAGGGCGCGGTTTTTCATTTTGTCATATTCATTTTCGCTGATTAAATCAATCAAATTATTCATATCTCGGTAGTAGCCATCGCCTCCGTAGTATTCCTCTTTTAGCAGGGCAAAAAATATCATTTCTTCTTTTGGATTTAGGGCATAATCTTTGATGATTTTGTGCGCGTAAATCTCTTTTGTAGTGATTAGCAATCGCTCTTTTATGCGATTTTCTAGGGCGTTTATTTGGGATTTGATGGCGGTATTTTTTGCTTCATTTTGCGGGGTAAATTTGCTTGCTAAATGTATGCGCAAAAATTGGTCTTTGACATATTCTAAATGGTCGTTATATGGCGTTTCATCAGGGATTTGCACTTCGCTATGCCCTCTCTCAAGCACGCGCAAAAACGCATTTGATAGGCTTACCTCACAGCTTAGTAGCTCTAGCAATGCCATATCTTTGATATTTGGCTGCTTAAAGCGCGACATTTCGCTAAGCACAACCCAGCCAGAATCTATCAAAGCCTTTACCATAGGTAAATAAGCGATGATGATAGATTGCGTAGATTTTAGATTTTGTGGTGGTGTGTCATTAGGATTTATTTGGGTGTATTTTTGGATTTTAGATAGTTTGGTGTTTTGTGATAGATTTTGGATTTTTATTTGGGTAGATTTTGGATTTTGGCTATTTTGTATCGCTTCGTCTTTATTTTGCTCTTTAAAGCAGTTTTGCACCAATTCAAGCACGGCTATTTCAAGCACGCCTTCTAGCAGGGCTTTTGTCATATAGCGCAAGATAAGTGCTTCTTGTTTTTGCGTGCGCAAAGACTCAAAAATCTTTGCTTTTTGTATGTCTTTTGCTTCTAAAAAATCTTCTAAAAACTTCATTTTTACGCCCTTTTGTTTATAGTTTTTTGGGGTTTTGTCTAGTATTTTTTTTGTATTGTTGAGATTTTGCCACGCTTTGTAAGTGGGTAAATCTAAAAATCAAAATCGCTTAATTTACCTTTGTTCATACTTTTATACACGGCACTTACATAAGATTTTCGCGTATCACACTCTAGCATTTTTTCACAATCAAAGCAGGAATTTAGCGCATTATTTTGTTGGCAGGATTTTAGCTTATCTAGCTCATTATCTAGCTGTTTATCAAATGTATCTTCTGTGCTTGGCATATTGGTGTTGGGTTTGATTTCACTCATTTTTTGCTCCTTTTTTTGTTTATTAAGTGGTTTTTGCAATAAATATCTTTACACAAAATCGCTTTTTTTATCCGTTGTTGTATGTTATTTGCCATCTTTATATGCTTCTTTTACAGAGGCGATTTCAGTCTTGCTACCCAAAAAACACTGCGTAGTATCGTGTAGATTTTCACACTCTAGGCTAAGTAGGCGAGTTTTTCCATCGATTGCTTCCCCGCCTGCTTTTTCATAGATAAAAGCAAATGGAAAAACTTCAAAAAGTTTGCGTAGCTTGCCTTTTTTTGCATCTTGTGTGGCTGGGTAGCTAAAGAGTCCGCCACCTTTGATTAAAATCTGGTGCAAATCTGGCACCATTCCCCCTGAATATCGCAATCTATATCCTTGCGCAAAAAGAGAATCTACTAGCTCTTTATGCCTAGCACTCCAATACTTTTGTGTCCCTCCGGGCGCATTTAGCTTGCCTTTTTCCCCTAGTTTTAAGGCAGGTTTTTCTAGCCATTTTTCATTGTCAAAATCATACAAAAAATGCTTTACTTTATCGCTTGTATCATCTGCCCACACTAGCTCTAAGCGCGGTCCATACACCACATAGCACGCACTTATGATTTTATGAGAGGCAAACTCTGTTTCATAGATTCCAAATATGCTGCCCACGCTAAGGTTTGAGTCAAAAAGGCTTGAACCATCTAGCGGGTCATACGCGACTAAAATCTTGTTTGAGGCATTGTTTTTATACACCGCTTCTTGTTTCTCTTCAGAGCAAACGCCACCTACGCATTCTAGCTCCAAAAGATTTTTTTCTATCAATTTATCACACGCCACATCGACTGCTAGCTGCGTATCCCCGCTAGAATTTGTGCTATTTAGATATTCTGCATTTTGATTGTTTTGATTTTGCAATGTTTTATGGATAGATATAGCGCATTTTTGTATGCAGTTTTTGATAGAGATAAAATCATTTTTTAGTTCTTTTGACATTTGCGCTCCTTAATTTATGCTACTTGCGTTTTTTAGAGAGTTTTTATGGTAGATTTTGTAGATTTTGATATTTTTTGTGGATTTTTTATAAAGGCTTAATTATATTCTTAATACACTTATGATAGCATTTAATTTTTGAAATTTATGACAAAATCTACTTATGGCAAATGTGGCAAATCTATCAAAATCCATAAACCTCAACTCACAACAAACACAAAAAAGGCACAAAATGCGCTCTCTACTCAAATATTTCCCCCAAATTGATTTTGCGACTACGCTTGCAATCTATCACACCTCTGCGACAAATCCCACAAAAAGCCAAGTAAAATGCTAGTTGCCCCAAGTATTTTATCTAGCGATTTTTTGCGACTAGGAGAGGAAGTAGAATCTATTTGCAAGGCGGGAGCGGATTTTGTCCATATTGATATTATGGATGGGCATTTTGTGCCAAATCTCACATTTGGAGCACCTGTGATAAAGCAAGTAGCAAAAGTGGCTACAAAATCGCTAGATGTGCATCTAATGGTAGAAAATGTGGATTTTTTTGTAGATAGTTTTTTGCCACTAAAGCCAGAATTTATCTCTGTGCATATTGAGGAGGTAAAGCATCTCCACCGACTAATCTCACATATACGAAAAAACGGAGTGCGCCCCGCAATCGTGCTAAATCCACACACAAGCGAAAAAGGCTTAGAGTATATTTTGCCAGATATTGATATGGTGCTACTTATGAGTGTAAATCCGGGATTTGGTGGGCAGGAATTTATCCCTAGCGTGCTTAGCAAGGTGCAAAATCTGCGCGAAATGATAGAATCTAAAAATCCAAAATGTCTAATCGAAGTCGATGGCGGGGTAAATGACAAAAACGCGCTTACATTGCAACAAGCAGGCGTAGATATAGTGGTGGCGGGGAGTTTTGTATTTGGTGCGAGCAACTACGCAGAGGCGATAGATTTGCTAAAAAATCCTCGTTAAATAAATAATAAGCAATAACGACAAGTAACGACAAAGGACGGCATTTGAGTATCGCAAAAGAGCTAGAATCAACGCTTTATGAGCGCAATATTTCTTATGAAGAGTTATACAAGATTTTACAAAATCATAAATATCCCATAGATAGCCTAGAAGAAGCATATTTGCAAATCGAGCTACTTCGCGCACAGGGTTTGCCATTAGAATCGCGTGGTAATGCGTATTTTCTAGCGCATAATGAGCTAGAATGGAGGGAGCAGGAATTTTGCTTTGTGGATATTGAAACCACAGGGAGCAAACCAGAAGAGCACCAAATCATCGAAATCGGCGCAATCAAATGGAAAAATGGCAAGATTTTAGGGAAGTTTAGCGAACTAATCCACGCGTATTTTGTCCCAGAAACAATCATAGAAATCACGCAAATCACGCCAAAAATGCTAGAAAATGCACGAAAAGAGCGCGAAGTTTTGAGTGATTTTAGGGCATTTTTGGCACAAAGCGTATTTGTAGCGCATAATGTCGGGTTTGACTATGGGTTTGTAAGCGTGGCTATGGAAGAAGCTGGACTATGTAAATTATTAAATCCAAAGCTATGCACTATAGATTTGGCACGCAGGACAATCCTAGCTAAGCGGTATTCTCTAAGCTATCTAAATGAATTTTTAGGCATAAATACGCCTACTTCACATCGCGCTTACGCCGATGCGCTAACGGCACTAAGGGTATTTGAAATATCGCTTATGTATCTACCAAGACGGATAAAAACCACACAGGATTTAATTGATTTTTCTAAAAATGCTTAAAAATAATAGTAACTCGTAATGAATGCGTGATATTGTATTTGGCGCAAATGTGCTCATTTTTGTAAGCAAATATAAAATCTATCATACTTAGCGCAAGCTAAGTATCCAAAAGATTCTAGCATTTTGCGCCACTAGCACCACTTTGAAATGGTATCAAAGTATCCACATTATGTTTTTGCAAAATCTTTGTTTGTCAAACTTTTGGGTATTGTTTTTTAGCGTAGTATGATAAAAATTGCCAATATGACAATAGATTGTTATCACTTATCAAAAGGCAAATCTTGCAACAAAAAAATAAAAAACCCAAATATTTAGATTTTGCTAAAATCTAAATATTTATGCGTGTTTGATTTTTTTATTTGTTTGTGCGGGGGGTTGTCGCGTAGTTTGCAAGCGCGCTATGCACAGCTTTAGCACATAACAAACCATCTGCGATAGCCCACACGACTAGACTTTGCCCTATGCGAGAATCCCCACAGGCAAATACTTTTTCCCTGCTTGTTAAAAATTCACTAACCCCCTGTTTTAATCCCTCATCACTAAAATCATTGCTTTTTATGCTTGTGGCGATATTATTATGACTATCAAACTCCACTCCAAACGCGCTTTTTAGATACTCTTCACTCCCGCTAAATCCCATAGCAAGTAGCACCAAATCCGCTTTGTATTCCTTCTCACTTCCCTTTATCTCTGTGCGCACGAGATTTTCGCCCTCTTGTTTCCATTCCAAATCCATCGCGATTGCGCCACTTACTTTGCCATTTTTAGTGATAAACTTTTTGGTAAGTTTTTGGTATTCGCGCACATCGTTGCCAAAATGCTCCATCGCCTCTTCTAGCCCATAGTCTGTGTAAAAAGTTTGTTTTTTTAGAGGCCAAGGATTTGATTTTGCTCGCATTTGTGGGCGTTTAGGACTTCGCTCAAAACGCACAATAGAGCTAGCACCTTGACGCAATGCCACTGCCACGCAATCCACGCTTGTATCGCCACTGCCAATGATAAGCACGCGTTTATTTTTTGCTAGCTCGCCACCTTTTTGATTTTGGATTTTAGATTCTACATTGTTAGTAGTTTTGCTAGCTATCTTAGAAGCCTGCGCTAGCTTTTTTGTATTATCGCGTAAAAAATCCATAGCAAACATTACCCCCTCACTATTTCGCCCCTCTATATCCAAATCAATAGGCTTGCTAGCCCCTGTGGCAAGCACTACGGCGTCATATTGAGCTAAAATCTTATCTGCTTTTGCCTTTGTGTTGATATGCTCATTTACACGAAAATCAATCCCGCTTTTTTGCATAATCTCTACGCGTCTTTGCACGATAGATTTATCTAGCTTCATATCGGGGATTCCATAGGCTAGTAATCCCCCCACTTTGTCGCTCCGCTCATACACCACCACACTATGCCCTAGCTCATTTAGGCTATTTGCACAGGCTAATCCTGCGGGACCTGAGCCGATGATAGCGACTTTTTTGCCACTTTTTATTTTTGGGGAAAATGGCTTTACAAGCCCATTTTCAAACGCATTTTCAATGATATTTAGCTCGGTATTTTTTATCGCCACAGATTCGCCATTTATCGCACACACGCACGAATCTTCGCAAGGCGCAGGGCATACCCTCCCTGTCCATTCTGGGAATGGATTTGTAAGGCTAAGCCTAAAATACGCCTGCTCCCAATGGCTTTTATACACTAAGTCATTCCATTCAGGGATAAGATTATGCAATGGACAGCCTATCTCACCACCATTTAGTCGCCAAGACTGCGAAGTGCAAGTCGGTAGATTTTGCCTTGCCACTTCACTATATGGCTTTTGTGCGGGGGCTTTTATCCCTGTGTGGCAAAACGCCACACCACAATCCATACACCGCCCCGCTTGCCTCTCTTGCTCTTTTTTTGGCAATGGCGTGTAAAATTCTCCATAATGTTTGATTCTCTCTTTTGGGCTTTGTGCCTGTGGTTTTTGCTTGCTAAAATCTATAAATCCGCGTGGGTTACCCATTTTTACTCCTTTATACTTGCTTTATTTTGTGGCTAGGTTTATTTTTTTGCCATTTTTGTGATTTTTTCAAACGCAGCTAGCTCGGGGTTTGGCTCATTTTTGCTCTCTTCTAGCGCGCACATAGCCACTGCATAATCTCGTGGCAAAATCTTAAAAAAGTCGTTTTTATTAAATCGCTCAAGCACTTCTTTTGCCTTTTTTGAACCCGTGTAGGCGATATGAGATTCTAGCATAGACTTTATCTCGCGCTCATCGTCCTTGCTTAGCTCTTTTATATCGACTAGCTCGGTATTTACACGCGGGATATTGTGCTGTCCTAGCACAAAAGCATAGCCACCACTCATTCCAGCGGCAAAGTTTTCGCCCACATCGCCTAGAGATAGCACTCTCCCACCTGTCATATATTCACACCCGTGCACCCCCATACCTAGCACCACCGCGCTTACCCCAGAGTTTCGCACGCAAAATCTCTCCCCCGCAATCCCATCTAAATACACTTCCCCAGCAGTTGCGCCATATAGACAGGCATTGCCTACGATGATGTTTTCTTCAGGGCTTAGGGAGGATTCTTCACTTATGCGGGCGATGATTTTACCCCCGCTTAGTCCTTTGCCTAGATAGTCGTTTGCATCGCCTATGATTTCTAGCTTTACGCCGTAGTTGCAAAATGCACCAAAGCTATTGCCCGCACTTCCTATGGCTTTTATGTGGATAGTGTCTTCTTTTAGCCCTTTTGCGCCATAGATTTTGGTGATTTCAAAAGATAGCATAGCACCAAATGTGCGTGAGAGGTTTGAGACTTCAAGGGCTAGATTGGTTTTTCTGCCCTCTTGGAGAGCTTTTTTGCACAAAGGCAACAAAATCGTAGAATCTAGCGTTTTTTCTAGCTTATTGTCTTTGAAATCCTTGCAATAAGTCGCGGTTTGATTATAAGTGGGGAGGTTTTTTATCATTCTATCTAAGTTGATTTTGCCTGCCTTGCCTTGTAGCGTTTTTTGGCGGAGTTTATCTACTCGCCCTACCATCTCATCTATCGTGCGAAATCCTAGTCTAGCCATATATTCGCGCAACTCCTCTGCGATAAATCGCATAAAATTCATCACATCTTCTACCCTGCCAGCAAATCGCTCACGCAATAATTTATCCTGCGTAGCAATCCCAAAAGGGCAAGTATTTAGATGACATACCCTCATCATCGTGCAGCCCATTACGATAAGCGGGGCGGTGGCAAAGCCGTATTCTTCCGCTCCTAAAAGCGTAGCGATAGCTAAATCCCTCCCGCTTAATAGCTTGCCATCTGTTTCTAATCTCACGCGCTCTCTTAAGCCATTTAGAATCAGCGTCTGATGAGTCTCTGCTAGCCCTAGCTCCCAAGGCATACCAGCATTTGCGATAGAGGTTTTAGGACTTGCACCTGTGCCTCCGTCATAGCCAGAGACTAGGATAATATTTGCCCCTGCTTTTGCTACCCCTGCAGCCACTGTGCCTATGCCAGATTCTGCTACGAGTTTGACAGAGATATTTGCGCTAGGATTTGCGTTTTTTAAGTCATAAATTAGTTGGGCTAAATCCTCGATAGAATAAATATCGTGGTGTGGTGGAGGCGAGATTAGCGCAACCCCGGGCGTAGAATGTCTAGCCCTAGCAATCCACGGATAGACTTTAAATCCCGGGAGTTGTCCTCCCTCGCCCGGTTTTGCGCCTTGCGCGACTTTGATTTGGATTTCTTTTGCGTTGGTTAGGTATTCGATATTTACGCCAAATCGCCCGCTAGCCACCTGCTTTATCGCGCTAGATTTTAAGTCTCCGTTTGGCTCTTTTTTGTATCGTTCAGCATTTTCTCCACCCTCTCCGCTATTGCTTCTAGCCCCTAGCCTATTCATAGCGATTGCTAGGCATTCGTGCGCTTCTTTTGAGATAGAGCCATAGCTCATAGCCCCTGTTTTAAATCGTTTGATGATAGAATCTATGCCCTCTACTTCATCTAGGCTTATTGCCTCGCTAAAATCTAGCTCTAGCGCGTCTCGTAGATTTACTAGCTTAGAATCAATAATGCTTGTGTATTCTTTGAATAACTCATAGCTCCCACGCCTACACGCTTCTTGCAAACGAAAAATCGCCATAGGGTCTAGCAAATGCTCCTCTTTGTCGCAAATATGCGCGTTTGAAGTGTCGCTATTTGCGTAATTTGCAGCATTAGAGTTATGATAGCCCGCTCGCCATTTATGCCCACCTTTTGATTGCAAAGCATTGATTTTAGGCGCATCAAAGGCAGCTTTATGCACAGCTAAATAATCCGCCTCAATATCCTCTAGCCCGATCCCCTCGATCTTGCTCGCCGTAGAGGTGAAATACCGCTCAATCACAGCAGAGCCTATCCCTACGCACTCAAAGATTTGCGCTCCATTGTAGCTTTGCATCGTGGATATTCCCATTTTGGAGGCGATTTTTACGATACCTTTGGAGGCGGCTTTTATGTAGTTTGCCAATGCTTTATTGTATGGAATTTCTAGTTCTTTTTGCTTAATTAGCTGATATAGGCATTCATAAATCAAATACGGATTTATCGCAGTCGCTCCAAATCCTAGCAAACACGCTAGATGATGAATCTCTCTTGGCTCGCCAGATTGTATCACTAGGCTTGCGTGCGTTCTGCGGTTTTTGCGCACCAAAAAATTATGCAAACCTGAAACGGCTAGAAGTGAGGGAATCGCACATAGATTTTTGCTAATCCCTTTATCACTTAAAATCAAAATAGAAGCCCCTTTTTGAATCGCCTCTAGCGCATTTTCACATAGAGAATCTAGCGCGCTCTCTAGACTTTGCTTTGTGTAGTCAAAGACGATGGATAGGGTTTGGACGCTAAAGCCTTTTAAATGTTGGATTTTATGTAGCTCTTCATTAGTAATGATAGGCGAGGTTAGCTTTACGCGCTTGCAATTTGTCTCATTTGGCTTTAGTAGATTCCCCTCACGCCCTAGATAGATTCTCTGACTTGTTACGATTTCCTCCCTTATAGCATCTAGTGGCGGGTTTGTTACTTGGGCAAAGAGTTGTTTAAAGTATTTAAATAGATTTTGCGGGGTAGAATCTAGCACCGCTAAAGGCGTGTCAATCCCCATAGCCGCTAGGCTTTCTTTGCCCTGCGCTGCCATTGGGAGAATGCTAGTTTTTACCTCCTCATAGCTCCAGCCAAACGCACTTTGAAGCAACAACACTTTGTCATTTGACATAAACTCGTGTTTGTAATCGCTAGATTCTAGTTTTTCGATTTTGATTAGATTTTCTAGCCATTTGGTGTAGGGCTTAGCATTTGCGTATTGATCTTTTAGCTCGGCATCAGAGACTAGCCTACCTCGCGCAGTATCCACTAGGAGCAGTTTGCCGGGCTCTAGCCGTTTTTTTGCTTTTATATTGCCTTCATCGATATTTAGCGTCCCTGTCTCGCTAGCGAGAATCAAAAAATCATCTTTTGTGAGATAGTAGCGCGATGGGCGAAAGCCATTTCTATCAAGGCTTGCCCCCATAATAATCCCATCAGTAAAGATAATCGAAGCAGGTCCATCCCACGGCTCCATAAGCGTGGAGTGATACTCATAAAACGCCCTTTTGCGCGGGTCCATATTGTGGTTTTTACTCCACGGCTCAGGTATCATCATCATAAATGCTTCTTCTAAACTGCGTCCATTTAGGCTTAAAAATTCTAGCGTATTATCAAACATCGCAGAATCACTTGATGGCTTAGCAATGATAGGGAAAATCTCGCTTAAATCATCAAAATAATCACTCTTGCACAGCCCCTCACGCGCACGCATAGAATCCACATTTCCCTTTATGGTATTTATCTCGCCATTATGCACCATATAGCGATTTGGGTGCGCTCTCTCCCAGCTAGGAAAAGTATTGGTGCTGAAGCGCGAATGCACAAGTGCAATGGCAGATTTCATATTGACATCTTTTAAATCCAAATAAAAATCGCTTAGTTGGGTAGAGATTAGCATTCCTTTATACACAATCGTGCGTGAGGAAAACGAGCAAATATAAAATCTAGCTAGATTTTTTGCATAAGCTCTTTTTTCTATCGCTCGCCTTGCTATGTAGAGTTTTCGCTCAAAATCTATCCCTTTGGCAATATCTTTTGGACGCGCTACAAAGACTTGGAGAAAATAGGGCATCGCATCTTTTGCGACTTGCCCTATGGCACTAGGATTTACAGGCACAAAGCGAAATCCTAGCACTTCTAAACCTTTTTCTTGCAAGGTTTGGGATATAAGGGCTTTGCCATCCTCTTTTGCTTCGACATTTGGCGACAAAAACACTTGCGCTACGGCATAATCTCCCTCATTTGGCAAAGAAAAGCTAAGATTTTGTGATAAAAAAAACTCGTGTGGAAGTTGGAGCAAAATCCCCGCCCCATCACCTGAAGTATCATCAGCACTTGTCCCGCCTCTATGCTCTAGTTGAAGCAGGATTTGAAGCGCGTTTGTGATGACTTTGTGGGATTTGATACCACGGATATTTGCCACCGCGCCAATCCCGCACGCATCGTGTTCAAAAGCTGGCTCATATAGCCCGACATATTTAGAATCTAGCGGAGAATCTAGCTCGCTAAAATGTCGCACATTAGGATTTTGCGCAATAAAATTAGTCGTGCCAAAATCTAATTCATTTGCTTTAGTCGCATTAAGCGGTTTGTGCGTAGAATTTGTATGTTGTTTTTGGTGTTTTTGTGCGGTGTTTAGGAAGTTTTTTGCGGGGTTTGTAGCGGGTTTTTTGAAGCGTTTGTTATCCAAGTCATTAGGGCAATCATTTACCAAATCTTTTGGTGGAAGTTTTGGGATTTTTTTTGGGATTTGTGCTTTTGAAAATGATGGCTTAATCTTACTCATTTTGCTCTCCTTAAATATGATTTTGCCTTGTATGTTTTTTGCCTTTGTGGTTGTTGATATGAGTGTTTGTGGGCTTTTTTGTGCTTGCTGCAAATATAGTTTTGCGCGCTATGTTTGTGCTTTTTTTAAGCTATTATCTAGCAAATTTAGGGAGGGCATTATATTATTATTATGCTTAGATAATGATAAAACACGGATAAAACTTTAGGTAACACGCCAGCAAATATCATTTTATCTTTGATACAAATAATATTGAGATTTTCGATTATTTTATATGTTTTTAAGTATTGATTAACCATAAAGATTTTACAATTCACATTTA
>NZ_JBSIUV010000043.1:0-18387 GCF_053654515.1 Helicobacter sp. T3_23-1059
TACAAAAAAGCGTTGTTTTTAGCAATTTTTCATTATAAGTTGCTACGCACAATAAATTGCGCTTTTGATGACGCTCCCCCTGCACCCCCTCCGCAAAGGGAGGGAGAATTTATGGATTGCCACTCAGATTTGACAAATCCGCTCGCAATGACAATAAACACTTGCCTAATTTCATTTTATTTTCACCACACTTATTCTAAATCCTTAAAAACACCTCATTTACAATCCGTTTTTTTTTTTGTAGCATACTTGCCGTTGTTTTTTATCACTTTAGCGTGCTACAAGCACGACAAAAACAACTACATTAGGTTAAAGAACCAAAATGGATAAAGACTTGCAACACAAACTTGAAAAGTATAAGATTCTCTATACGGCTTATGCCGATGAGATTGGCAATCTGTGGAAACGCTCCATATTTCTAGCCACATTTATGACTTTGGCTTGGGGTGGTTATGGCGCTCTACAATTAAAACACATAGAAAAAGATTTTACAATAACAAATTTGACTTACAATCCCCTTAATCTTAATGTTTATCATTGCACTTCACTTGGACTTTGCCTAATAATTATCGTTTTATCGTTACTTTGGGTAGCTATGGCAAAAGGCTCAAAATTCGTGCAAGAAGCGCACGAAGCACATATTGAAAATCTAAACTGCGATTTGATTTACGAAATCGATTCACAAACGGGCAAGTTAAAAAGATACTTCTGTAATTTAAGCAATTATCAAGATAGAATTGAAAAGAAAAATTTATCATCTAATAAATTATTTTCAAGTTATCGCTATTCGCCAAGTAAAATCAATATTGCATTAGGGTGGATTAGTTTTGCGGCAGCGATTATATTGAGCGTAATTCACGCATTTATGTTTTTAGATATGCCAAATTGTTTATGTGCTTTGTTTTTTATTGTTTTATTTGTGGTTGCAGTGGCAATGCCGCTAATAACATATTTTAAACAATGCCTAAAAGGTGGCAAATGAAATGCAAATCAACATTAGGAGGTGGAGTGGATAGAAAAGATAGTTAAATTTTATAGGAATTTTTGGATTTAGGTGGCGTGTGCGAAAGCACGAGAGGTTTTAAAATATGAATTGAAAGGATAAAAAATGGCAACTTATACTTGTAAATGGTGCGGGGTTCAAGCTACTACCCCACAAGGCATAGTCAATTTTTCTTGCTCCAAAAGCCCACACAAACAACACGAACTAATGAATGCGACAGAAAAGCTTAGTCAATATACTTGCAAATATTGTGGGGTTCAAGCTACTACCCCACAAGGCATAGTCAATTTTTCTTGCTCCAAAAGCCCACATCCAAATAAACAGCACGAATTGCTAGGCTAGTCGCATTATCATAAAGTGTGGGATTTGCTATCTCATTTTTAACTATTTTATTTATAGGGTTTTAAAATCTCAAAAAGCCCTATAAATAGCCTAAATCTTACAAAAGGAATAAAAAATGGCAGAAAAAATATGGATTCCAAAGTCAAAAGATGACTTGATAAAGCTAATAAACGCAAATATTAGCCTATCTTGCATAGATACAAGTCTCATCACAGATATGAGCGAGATTTTTATGGATAGCCAAAGAACGGATTTCAGCGGATTAGAGAAGTGGAATGTCAGCAATGTAACCACTATGAAATCTATGTTTCTAAGAGCAGAGCATTTCAATCACAACATAAACGCGTGGGATACCTCAAAAGTAGTGGATATGGAATGTATGTTTGCTGCAGCGGAAAATTTTAATCAGCCATTAGATAAATGGAATGTCGCTAATGTGGAAAATATGAAATGTATGTTTAGTTGCGCTACATTGTTTAATCAAAACATAAACTCTTGGGATACCTCAAGCGTAAGAAATATGATAGGAATGTTTAATGAAACAGATTCGTTTAATCAACCACTAGATAATTGGCTAACTGTCTTTGTAGAAGATATGAGCTGTATGTTTAATTACGCATTTTCGTTTAATCAGCCATTAGATAAATGGAATGTAGCTAATGTCAAAAATATGGAGCTAATGTTTTTTGGAGCAAAATCTTTCAATCAAAATTTAGATTCGTGGAATATAAGAGAAGAAGCAATAAAATCTTCTATGTTTGAAAAAACACAACTAGAAGCTAATCAAACCTTACCAAAATGGTTTCAAAAGTTTTTGGCAGAAGAATCACAAAAAGAGAGTTAAAAGAGTGGATTAAATGCTCAAAAATTTAAGCGGAAAAATTATAGTATGTCGCTAATTTTTATCACATAAACCTAATTTATTTACAATCCGTTTTTTTTTTTTTGTATTCTCGCGTTTTGTTTTTGCAAAAAAGCTATTTGTCAAATACGGTAAAAAGGAGTAAAAATGGGGACAAATATAGAATCTTTATTTGATTTATACGAATATGATGATTATAAAGATTGTGAGGGGCTAAGTAAATGTAGATTTGTGCTTGGCAATGCTAGCGCAAAAAATCCGCTACTTTGCATAGGGCTAAATCCTAGCACAGCCACTGACAAAAAATCTGACCCAACCATTAGAAAAATACAAAAGATTATCAAAAATACAAACAAAAATGCAAAAAAATATGATGGTTTGATAATGCTAAATATATATCCTCTCATAGCTACAAAGCCTAGTGATTTGCCACAAGATGACTCATTTCTCATTGTTGAGGAAAACTATAACCATATAGGAAATATTTTACAAACATACCTAGACAATGACATTCTTGCTTGTTGGGGAAATGATATTTATTTAAGAACATATCTTTTGGTATGTCTAAATTGGATTTATGGATTATCTAAGCATATAAATCCAAAACGACAATGGCTCTGCCTACATCTCACCAAAAAGGGCAACCCCACGCACCCCTATCGTCAGCGAGGTGATTGCGTGCTGATGCCATTTGATATAGCAAACTACATAGACGCAATCAACCTTAAAAATCCATCTCATTTAGTAAAAGATTCACTTGTTTCAGATTTTTTATTACAAGATACGGGATTTTTAGATAAATAGCGAAAATCCCCCTAGATTTTGCATAGCTAGAATTTATTAGAAAAAATACTTAAGGAAAAAGCTTGAAAAACACCGCTACTCTCTATATCTTTGGCGATACGCACGGCTTAGAGGACATAGAAAAAATCTTTTTACCATTAGAATCCTACACCAAAGATGATTTTATCATCATCTGCGGGGATTTTGGCGTGCTGTGGGGGGACAGGGCAGATGATTGTGAGAAGTTTTTAGTAGGCGAGTTTGACAAACTCCCCTGCACGATTCTCTTTATCGATGGCAATCACGAAAATTTCAACCGCCTAGACGCGCTAAAAAATGTCAAAAAATTTGGCGGGAATGTCGGCGAGTATATCAAGGGCAAATGCTACCATCTCAAACGAGGCGAGATTTACACCATAGCGGGGAAAAATATCTTTACGATGGGTGGGGCTAGTAGCATAGACAAAGATTACAGAAAGCCAAATATCTCGTGGTGGGAGGGCGAAAATATCACGCCCGCTCAAATCAAAAACGCCCTGCAAAATCTAGTAGATTTTAGAGGGCAAATCGACATCGTCATCACGCACACCTGCCCTAGTAGCTTTTTGCCCCATATTGATACACATTTAAGCATAGATAAAGATTTTGTCGATAAAAATTGCGTGTGGCTTGAGATTTTGGCACAAAAAATCGCGCTCAATCAAAGCGGGAAAATCGAGTGGTTTTTTGGGCATTGGCACGGGGATTTTGATTTTAAAGTGGAGTTAGATTCTGCCCTAGATTCTATCGCGGATTCTGCAAATGCAAAATCTCGCTTGCAAATCAACGCGCATTGCTTATATGAGGAGGCACTGCGCATAAGCACGCAAGCAAATACAAACTAGCAAAAGTATAACCCGCATTTTAAAATCTTAAAACACTTAATCTTAAACACAAAAGGAGCAAAAATGAGTGAATTAGACAAATTTAGTGGCGAGATAGGCTGTGGCACGATAGTCTTGGAGGATTTGGTAAGACAAAATATCACAATCCCCGAGTATCAACGCCCATATATTTGGGATAGCGAGCGAGTAAAAATCTTGCTTGAGGATTTAAGCGGGTTTTTTGAATCAAACCAAAACAAACCAGATAAATATTTGCTTGGGAGTTTGATTTTGTGCAATGGCAAAGATACCCTTGAAGTAGTCGATGGACAGCAAAGGCTTGTTACTTTGGCGTTGATTTTGCGCGTTTTAGATGATGGCGATTCAAACAAATTTTTAAGCAATAGCAAATTTCAACACAATCAATCAAAAGCACATATCAAAGAAAACTACGACTTTATCAAATCGTGGTTTGAATCAAAGGATAACGACAAACGCGAAATATTCAAAGCAAATCTAACACACAGCATAGAATTTATCTATGTCATTGCACGGAGGCTAGATGACGCTTTTATATTTTTTGATAGCGCAAATGCTAAAGGCAAACGACTTGAAGCCTATGATTTAATAAAAGCGTTTCATTTGCACGCTTTGGAGGATTATAACGCAAAATCTAAAGACAAAAAACCTAATGATTTTGCCAAAGAGTTTGAGCTACTTGCCAAAGAAAACGAAGGTGAAACTCTAAAAATGCTCTTTAACGATATTTTGACACCCGCAAGGCAGTGGCTACGAGACAAAAGCAATAAAATCCCTTCTCAAATGGATATTTATGATGAATTTTGCACCGATATTCCACGAAAAATTGAAGGACCGCTGCCTTTCGACAGAAATTGGCTTGGAATCTTGCAAAATTTCGTAGGTGGGGCGGATTTCTTTGAGTATATTTCACATTTTTATAAACTTTATAAAATCCTTAAAGATTTTGATTTTTATCAATGGCTTGAAACGATACATTGGTCAAAAGGTTTTACATACAATCTCCACATTTACATAATGTCAGCCTTAATATACCTTGATAAATACCTAGATATTGATGAATTCAATGTTGCAAAAAAATTAGATACGCTCGGTATTAAGCTCTATGAAGACTATATGCTCCGTTTTATCGTAAGAGCGGTTTTTACGCTTCGTTGCAGTGATGAGCGCATCTCTATCGAAACTGCGCGGAATTTTGCCAAAGAGATTTTACCTTTGATTTATTATGAGATTTTTGATAAGGATGTAGCAAATAGGTTACACAAATTTATCATTGACTATATGCAAAAGGAAAAAAACTTATACGAAAAACTGCAACTAGACACAAAAGAAATCCGTAACGGTGGTGGCGCAGGGACATTTTTAGAATGGGCAAAAGAGTTTTGTTATGGGGATTATTATGGAAACGAAATACCACTACACTACAAACATTTATATAAACCATCTCAAGGAGAATAACAATGAGTAACAAAAATAATGCGACAATAGCAACAATAGCAGAGATTTGTAAGCAAGATAGAATCTTTGAGATTCCGCTATATCAAAGACTATATGAATGGGAATCAACGGATATTATGGAATTGCTAAATGATATAAAAAAGGCTTTTGATGAGTCAAAAAATTATTTCATCGGCAATATCACTACGAGCCAAAAAGAGCCAAATAAATTTGTGCTTATCGATGGACAGCAAAGGCTTACTACGCTTTGGTTTGTGGGATTTTACCTTGCAAGTCAAAATTGCCCAAATTGGCAAAATTTTATAATGCAGGGCGAAAACTTGCGAATCACTATGCCGATACGAGATAGCGAGGAAGACGCGCTTAAAGATCTTATTAACAATATCAAAGGCAAAAAAAATCTAGCGCAATTTTTGCAAGACAAAGAGGGCGTCTATCAAAAGATTATTGACGCATTTAAGTGCATAGATTTATGGTTTGCAAGTGGCAAGGGCATAGATTTAGCAGATTTTGCAGAATATATTTACGAAAAAGTTTGCTTTGTTTTTGTGGAATTAGCGCAGGGGACGGACTTAAATCGCTTCTTTGTGCGAATGAATAATCGTGGAGTGCAACTTGAAAAACACGAGATTTTAAAAGCGCGAATCTTATCAAAGATTAAAGGCGAAAATAATAGCGATGAGTGGCAACAATACGCCAAAATTTGGGATTTGTGTAGCGATATGGATAAATACATTTTCCAAAGCAAAAGCGATAGGGATTTTTTAGATTTTAGCGATGAGAGTGGCGAGAAATGGAGCATTGATAGAATTATCAACGAATACGACAGCACAAACACAAAAAGTAAAAATGCAAATGATGATTTACCTAACAAGGTTGAATCTATTATCGATTTTCCTACATTTTTGTGGCATTGCTATAAACTTTGGGTTGACGAAAAATGCAAAGACAAAATAGATAAAATCACTATCACAAAAGACAAACTTTTGGATATTTTTGACATAAATGATGAGTCAAAATGGGATAGTGAATCTTGCAAATGGTTTATCATAGATATGCTTTTCTATCGTGTGCTTTTTGATTATTTTGTGATTAAAAATACTTTGAGCGATGATGGATTTGCGATTATGCGCTTTTATGAAAATAAAGGCTCTTATCAGCCAAAAGCAAAATCATTTGAAAATCTAGCAATGATTCAAAACTATTTGCGCGTAGCACGACAGGGCGAAAAGCAAAACTATCATCATTGGCTAACGCCGTTTTTGCAAAAGCTAAGAATATCCTTAGGAACAAATTATAATGGCTTGGTAAAATATTGCGTCAATAAAGACTTGATAACAATAAAAGGTGAGTGGAAAAACGAAGTAGAAAGCAAAAAAACACAAGAATGGAATCCTAATGAAATTTGTAAAATCTTTGAGAACAAAGATGAGGGCAAACAAAATGAGTTAGTTATATTCCTTGAAAATTTGGATACGAGGCTTGCCACTCATCAGCTAGGAAAAAATAACGAAAAAGGCTTATTGGATATTACAAATCTTGTTTTAAAAGATTTAAAAACAGGTTTGGATAAAAATGAGCAAGAATTGGCAAAAAATTTTAGTGATTTAGAAAATTGGGATTTTCTAAATCACGGCACAGAAACGCCACATTATTGGTTTTATCGCTTGGAGTATTATTTGTGGAAAAACGGCATTGAAAATGATGAAAATCTACGCATTGGAGGCAAAGATTTTAGCGATATACGCAAAAATTTCTATTTTAGGAATCTTAACTCTGTTGAGCATATTCACCCGCAAAGTGTAGATGGTTGGGGCAAGGATAATGAAATTAGAGAGATTGATAAGTTTGGAAATCTTGCGCTATTAAGCGTTGGTTTTAATTCAAGTTTAAATGACAATGCTGGGCAAGAAAAATATACCAAATTATTAGCAAAGGTTCAAAAAGACGAAGTAGAAAGCCTTAAATTATGGCTTGTGTATGCAAAGCATTACAACAAAGAAAAAGAATCGTGGGAATGGGATAAGGACAAAGCAAAAACACACCAAAATCAAATGATTAAAATCCTGCGAGAATCGCTAAAGATTGAAACAAAAACAAGCACAATATAACCTAATATTTCACAATAGCAAGATTCTCGCTTCATTGCTACAATAGTATTTTAAAATGGCTAGTGGCTTAGCGTCATTGTAAGCGGATTTTACCAATCCTAGTGGCAATCTAATATGATTCTACTTTTTTTGTCATTTTCTGTCATTGCGAGAATCTTCGATTTTGCATAAAGTCGCAGATTTGTGGCAATCTATACTCTTGTCATACCTAAGCGTTAGTAAAAATATCGCTACAAATGGCTTACCAAATAACGCTCTTTTGTGTAGTTTGGTTATAAGTTGCTACGCACAATAAATTGCGCTTTCAATAACGCTCCCCCTGCACCCCCTCCGCAATGGAGGTGGAAATAACTACATTGTCATATTGAGCGCGTAAGCGCGAAATATCTCTATTTGTATTTTTTAGATTTTATAAAGAAGTTGCGCTTTGAGATACTTCGCTTGCGCTCAGTATGACAATGGTTAATGTTTTGGATACTTCGGTTGTTTTGCAACCTCAGTATGACAAAAATCAAGGTTTTGAATACCTCGCTTATGCTTAAGTCCAAGATTTACCCACCCCCTAGCCCCCTCGTGCTAAGGGAGGGGGAAAAGGCAAAATTCTCCGCAATGGAGGGGGAATTTAGATTGCTACGCAAGATAAAAAATCCTATCCAAAACTTTCATTTAAACTTCTCTCAAAATCCCATATCCATAAAATCTCCAAACAAAATAACAAAAAAGCGCAAAAAAACACGCTTCATAAAATCAATCAAATTTTGACAAATACTAAATAAAACCCACATAATCACGCATAAAAATACACAAAAATGTTTCAAATCGTTTCATTTCATCACTTTCACTCTCCAAATCCACAAAAAAATGCCCCGATTATTACCAAAAAATCCTACACTTAAAAACGCTTAAATCTTAATAAAAGGAGCAATATGAAAGCTACAAAAATAGCAGAATATGCTGTGTGGTTGCTTGCCGCATTAGTTGGTGGTTGGTATTTTGGAGTGCTAGCCCTAAATGCTGGCGAGGAAGTGAGTGCTACAAAAATCGTAATCGCCTCTGTGTGTATCTATGCCATAGGCTATCGATTTTATAGCAAATTTATCGCGCAAACCGTGTTTGGGCTAAATGATTCTCGCGCCACACCTGCGGTAATCAACAATGACGGAAAAGATTTTGTGCCGACAAATAAAGTCGTGCTTTTTGGGCATCATTTTGCTGCGATTGCTGGGGCTGGACCTCTTGTAGGACCTATTCTTGCCGCACAGATGGGCTATCTACCCTCGATGATATGGCTACTTGTGGGCGTTGTCATCGGTGGTGCGGTGCATGATTTTACCGTGCTATTTATCTCTATGAGGCGCAATGGACGCTCTCTAGGCGAAATCATCAAAGAAGAGATGGGCAGGGTTACAGGCTCTATTGCGATGATTGGGATATTTTTCATTATGCTTATTATCGTGGCGATTTTGGCTATGGTGGTGGTAAATGCGTTGGCTGATTCACCTTGGGGGCTATTTACGATTGCTATGACGATACCTATCGCGATTTTTATGGGAATCTATATGCGCTATATCCGCCCTGGGTGCGTGGGGGAAGTGAGTATCATAGGCTTTGTGTTGCTTTTATTAGCATTGTATTATGGGCAGGCTGTCTCTGTGCCTACTCACCCTTGGCACGAGCTTTTTAAGCTAAGCAAGACAACTCTAGCACTACTAACCATTGGCTATGGCTTCATCGCTAGCGTGCTTCCTGTGTGGCTTTTGCTAGCTCCACGCGACTATCTAAGCACATTTTTAAAAATCGGCGTGATTGTGGCTATGGCAGTTGGGATTTTGCTAGTAAATCCTATGCTACATATCCCAAAAGTTAGCAATTTTATCGATGGGACAGGACCTGTGTTTGCAGGGGCGATTTTTCCATTTTTGTTTATCACTATTGCTTGCGGTGCGATTAGCGGATTTCACGCGCTTATTTCTAGCGGGACTACGCCCAAAATGGTAGAGAGAGAATCCCACTCCCGTCCCATCGGCTATGGCTCTATGCTTATGGAATCTTTAGTTGGCATTATGGCGTTAATCGCGGCTTGTATTTTAGAGCCTGAGCTATATTTCGCGGTAAATTCCCCTCTAGCCGTGCTAGACCCTATGGCAAAATCTGCGCTTGGAGCGGATTTAGCCACGATAGAATCTAGCCTAAAGACAATCTTGCAAAACGGAGGCTTTGCCCTCACACCTGCGATGATAGAATCTGGTGCGACAGGGGCGCATATCGCAGATACTGCTAGAAGCATAGGCGAAGAGACGCTAATCTCACGCACAGGCGGTGCGCCTACTTTTGCGCTAGGGCTTACACTCATTATGCAAAAACTTAGTGGCGGGCATTTGGAGTTTTGGTATCACTTTGCTATTTTGTTTGAAGCGTTGTTTATTTTGACTGCGGTAGATGCTGGCACTCGCACGGGTAGATTCCTTATCCAAGATATTTTGGGCAATATCTATAAACCTATGCAAGATACGACTTCGATTTTTTATGGCACTTTGGCTTCGCTTATTTGCGTGGCTGGCTGGGGATACTTGCTATATCAAGGTGCGATAGACCCTATGGGCGGGATTCACACGCTTTGGCCTCTCTTTGGTGCGAGCAATCAAATGCTAGCTGGAATCGCCCTTTTGCTAGGCACAGTCGTGCTATTTAAAATGGGCAAGGCAAAATATAGTTGGGTTACCATTGCCCCTGCGTTTTGGGTGCTTTTAACCACGCTTTATGCAGCATTTCAAAAGCTACTACCAAGCAATGGCGAGAGGGTGCATGATGCAGTAAGCCATATCGCTACGGCACAAAAACAATTTGCCCTGCAAGAAAAAGCAAATGAAGCAATCGCCAAACTTCAATCAATGAGCGCAGACGCCCTAGCCCAAGTCGATGGCAAGACACTAGAGCAATGGCAAGCCCTGCTAGATAAAGCAGTCATAGTCGCTAGAAACCATACGCTTGATGCGGTGCTTTGCGCACTATTTATCTGCGTAACCTTTGTGGTGATATTCCAAGCGATAAAAATCTGCTATCTAACCGCGACAGGCAAGGGAGAAAAATTCCCGCTAAAAGAAGAGCCTTTTTATGATGTGAAGCGGTATGATTCTGTGCCAAACTAGACAATAAAAAGCGATTTGCAAGCATTTTTGGTATGTGAGTTTTGCAAAAATGCTTTTGTAAAAAATCGCTTTTTTACAAAAGCTAGAATCTGTTTTTAGATGTGATAAATCAGACGGATTCTAGCGATTTATTTTTGCAATGCAAAAAAAAACAAAAACAAAAAAGGACGCATAATGAAAGAGAAATTTTACCCCCCTGTGCCACTGCATAAATACCAAACAAAAGCCTCCAAAATCTTAGAAAAACTACGCCAATGGTATAAAAAAAGCGATAGATTTTTCCACCTGCTAGTAGGAATGCCAAGCTATGACAAATATGTCGAACACATGCGCACAAAGCACCCTGATAGAGAGATAAAAAGCCAAGCGGAGTTTTTTAAAGAGGCGTTAGAAGCGCGGTATAATGGCGGGGTAAATCGATGCTGCTAAGTCGCTAGATTTTTATAAAAAATGCAAAATCTGTTTTAATCTCTAAACACTTTTTAACGACAAATTCTTTTTACAAATTTTTTTTTAATAAATTCTGCCCCAAAAAAACGCAAAGTCCCCGCGATAAAAAACTCTAAAAAATATTAAACACCACATTTAGACTATGCGTGATTTCTTCGATATGTTTTTGCCTAATATTTGGCGGATAAAAACTTATGCGATAGATTAGCTCTGCATTGAATGGAAACCATTTAAAAAACGCTATGCCCGCTTCGATATACCCGCCTTGTGCATATCCATAAGGATTTTTGGTGATGATAGCACCTGTGCCTAGCACAAAAGAAAATGGCGTAGGATAGCCATCGGGCAAGCCCTGACAATCTTTGTGCGTTTGGATAGCTCCCAAAAAACGATGATATGGGTTTGGAGAGGGGTGCAGATATACAAACGCGCCGATTAGATGCGAAACGCGCTCTAGGCTAGGGGTAGCCATATAGCCATAGCGCACGCGCCAGCCATAGTCAAATTCCCTCTCATTATCGGGGTTCATATAATTTAGCCCCAAAGAAGTGCCAACACCCCAATTTAGCGTAGAATCTATGGTATTTTGTGCGGGATTTTGGGCAAGATTTTGGGGTGGATTTTGGTTTGATTTTGGCAATGTTTGCGCTCCAAAATCCCCCCCCACCATCGTATGCAAAGCCAAAACCTGCATTATCGTCCCGCCCCATTGCTTGCGCTCTTCTGCTTGCGTGTAGCAGTATGGTATCGCACAAAGAGGCGCGGTATGCAGCGCAAAAAATAGCATAAAAAGTCGTATATGTATCGCTCTCATAGCCGTGATTGTAGCACAATAAAGTGTTTCTTAGATTGCGCATAAAAAAATATAGAGAATTTATGTTGTATATTTTTATGTGATTGGTGATAAAAAATGGATTTTTGAGTTAAGATTAGCATTTATTTTGCGTATAAATCTTATTTTTTTATTTTATGTAGTAAAAATGAGAAAATGACATAATTTAACACATAAACAAGTAGTTTGAGATGAATAAATATAAGATACTATTTATGGTGAATGCTATAAATACATATTTGCTAGCAAATATGTCGCCACAAACGAGAGAGAGTAACTCCGCGCAAAATCTTTCTACTTCTAAAAAAACACTTTCAAGGCTAAGCACAAAGTTTCTGTCATTGCGAGCAAAAATGCAAGTAACAAATGAGTGTAGGCGAATTTTTGCGTGGCAATCTATGATTTTAGAGATATTTCGCGCTCACGCCCTCAATATTCCAAAAATAACAAACCCACCCCCTAGCCCCCTCGTGCTAAGGGAGGGGGAAATACTTTGTCATTGCGAGCGGATTTGTCAAAATCCGCGTGGCAATCTACTCATTATATTTTGTCATATTGAGGTTTAGTAAGAAACCGAAGTATCTCAAAGCGTAGCTTCTTTAAAAAATATAAAAATGCAAATAGAGATATTTCGCGCTTGCGCGCTCAATATGACAATGTAGTTTTCCCCCCTCCCGTGCGGAGTTGCAAACCTCTTATTCCCACTCCCTTAGCACGAGGTGGATTAAATTACATTATTTCCCCCTCCCGTGCGGAGTGGGCTAGGGGGTGGGTATTTTTAGACTTTACCGCTGTCATTGTAGATTTTTTTGTCATTGCGAGCGGATTTTGGCAAATCAAAATCTGCGTGGCAATCCACGACAAAAACTTGTCATACTGAGGTTTCCTAAGAAACCGAAGTATCTCAAAGCGTAGCTTCTTTAGAAAATCTAAAAATGCAAATAGAGATATTTCGCGCTTGCGCGCTCAATATGACAATAAGAGGGATACTTCGGCTTTTTCAAAGCCTCAGTATGACAAATGTTTTTTTGTTTTTATGGATTGCCACGCGTGGCATAGCCACGCTCGCAATGACGGAAGTAAAATCAAATTGCTTACAATGACGGAGTAAGTGTGGATTGCCGTGTGTTAGATTTTTGTAGCTTTTGGCAAAGTCGCAACAAAAACTTGCAATGATAAAAATGCAAATTCTCGCAAAGAAACCCACCCCCCTAACCCCCTCCGCAAGGGAGGGGAAATAATGTCATTGCCCATAATGACGGGATTTTCTTTGTCATATTGAGCGTAGCGAAATATCTCTATTTGCATTTTTATATTTTCTAAAGAAGCTACGCTTTGAGATACTTCGGGCTAAAGCCCTCAGTATGACAAATGTTTTTTTGTTTTTATGGATTGCCACGCATTAGATTCTACAAAAGCGCAGAATCTAATTGCTAGCAATGACAGAAGCATTTATGTCTTCCTCGCTCGCAATGACAACTCTAACATTGACATATCGAGCGAATAAATGGCTTAAAAACAAACCAAAGTAATGGCAAGAAAATATGAAGCCAAAGAAGTCAAATATGACAAAGTCGCTTTTGCTAAAAGCGACTTAAATCATAGCCAAAATCACTGCCTAAATCCATTGATAAGCGACATATTTTACCCAAGGGATACACACAGCTAAAAATACCACAAGGTAGATAACCCCAAAGATAAATCCTAGTTTCCAAAAGTCTTTGCCCTCGATATAGTGCGCTCCATACCAGACGGGGCTAGGTCCTGTGCCATAAGGAGTGATGATACCCACGATACCAAGAGTAAGCATCAAAAATAGGGTTAGAGTTTTGACATCTATGCCGTTGATTCCGCTTGCCACGGTGATAAATAACGCCAAAAGCGCGGTTACATGCGCAGTGGTGCTAGCAAAGAAATAATGCAGGACATAGAAAAACACAATAAGCCCGATAAATGCAAACATAGGCTCTATATTGCCTAGATACGCTCCACCAAACTTTGCGATATAGTCCAAAAATCCTACATTTTTTAGCCCACCTGCAAGCGTTACGAGTGTCGCAAACCACGCAAACACATTCCACGCAGGTTTATTGCCAAGTAAGTCTTGCCAAGAGATGATACCTAAAAGCACCATAGCGATGACAACCGTGATGGCTACTGTGGTGGCATTTACGCCAAATTTTGAGCCAAATATCCAAAACACTAGCGCAAAGACTGCTAGGGCTACCATTAGCCATTCTTTGATAGTGATTGCGCCTAGTTTTGCCAGCTCTTCGCCTGCCCATTTAGAAGCCTCAGGCGAGCCTTTAGAAGTCGGCGGATAAAGCACATAAGTAAGCCAAGGAGTAGCGATAAATAAGATTATCCCTGCAGGCAAAAATGCCATAAACCAGCCAAACCAGCTAATAGGCTCTACGCCACTTTTTACGGCAGTTTCCATTGCGAGTAGGTTTGGTGCTAGTCCTGTGAAAAACATAGAGCTTGTTACGCAAGTAGCAGCCAAAGATACCCACATAAGATAGCCACCTAGCTTTCTAGGGTCTTTGTCAGGATAAGAATCCACCATAGGCGGAATCTGACTAACGATAGGGTAGATAATCCCGCCACTTCTAGCAGAATTTGACGGGATAAATGGAGCTAAAATCCCATCTGCGATGCTAATAGCATAGCCAAGTCCTAGAGAGGTTTTGCCAAGTTTGTTTAGCAAAAATAGCGCGATTCGCTTGCCAAGTCCGCTTTTTTGGTAGCCAAGCCCTATCATAAATGCAGCAAAAATAAGCCACACCGTGCCATTAGAAAATCCAGCCAAGCCCCAATTTACCGCTTCGCCTGATTTTATGACAACTTCAGCATCGCCACTGCCTTTTGGTCCTAGCTTTAGCCATATACATACGCCTACGCCGATAAGCCCGACAAGTGCAGGTGGGACAGGCTCGATGATAAGCCCTACGATTACTCCCGCAAAGACGGCAAAATATGTCCAAGCGTTGCTAGACAATCCTTCAGGAGCGGGACAAAGAAAAATCACTAATGCTACGATTAAGGGAGAAAATGCCTTTAGGCATTTAATAGGAGAAAATTTGGAGGGGGGGGGGTGGAAGTGTTTGTTGCAGAACTCATTTTGCAAACTCCTTTCAAAGTGAGATTTAAAATGCGAGTATTATTTTAAATCATTTTTATATAAAAAGTGATAAAAAATTTGTAAAATTTTTAAACCATAGCGTAATAATAATGCTTTTTACTCAAAAAACGCTACAATATCAACTATGGCTTACATAGCAAAACAAGCTAGCAAACAAAAACAACAAAACAAGGAGCAAAGGAGAGTAGATGAAAAAATTGCTAAAAGGGTTTGATTTTGAGGAAGTGTTTTTAGGGGTATTTGCCGTGCTAGTAGCGGGGGTAATCCTCTATGTAAGCGGGGCAAAAGCTATCACACGCGACAAAAAAAGCACCAAAAACCTAACGCCAAATATAGAACAACTACGCACAATGTATGCCCTCACAGAATCTAGCAAGTGGGAAGAGCCACATATCGATAAATCCGTCTTAGATGAAGTGGCAAAAGAGCTAGGATTAGGAAATGATACAGAAAATCTAGCACAGATTTTAGCACACTTAGAGCTAAAACCTCTACCCCCTATCCCTCCTTATCCCAAAGAAAATCCATATAGCGATGAAAAACGAGCGTTAGGCGAAAAACTATTTAACGACCCACGATTATCAAAAAGCGAGCAAATCGCGTGTGCTTCCTGCCACGATAAAGAGCTAGGATTTGCGGATAATAAAAGCGTAAGCTACGGGCATAATCGCGCACAGGGCAAGCGAAATAGCCCAAGCGTGGTAATGAGCGCGTTTGGCACGCATAAGTTTTGGGACGGGCGAGCGCAAAGCCTAGAATCTCAAAGTCTTTTTCCCATAGCAGACCCGCTAGAGATGGCATATAGCGCGGAGCAAGCAGCAAAAAAGCTAAACAAAATCAAAGAATACAAAGATGATTTTAAAAAAGCCTTTGGCACGCGCAAAATCACAAAAGAGCTACTAGCAGAGGCTATCGCCACTTATGAGCGAAGTCTTATGCCACCGCGCAATCGTTTTGATAGATTTTTGCTAGGAAATGCTAGTAGCTTAAGCGATGAGGAAGTGCTAGGGCTTCATCTTTTTCGCACGAAAGCTAGGTGTATGAATTGCCACAATGGAATAGCCCTTAGCGATGATAAGTTTCACAATCTTGGCTTGCATTACTACGGGCGGGATAAATACGAGGATTTGGGGCGATATGAAGTAACGGGCGAGCAAAGCGACACAGGAAAGTTTAAAACCCCATCTTTGCGCTGGGTAAGCAAGACTCCGCCATATATGCACAATGGGCTTTTCCCTCATCTAAAAGGCATAATAAATGCCTATAATGCGGGAATGGCACACCCCGAGCCAAAAGAGGACAAAACATATAATCCACCATTTCCAAAAACTGATGAATTGCTACAAAAACTGCATCTAAGCGAAGATGAGATAAACGCGCTAGAGGCGTTTTTGAGGGCATTATAGGCAGTGGTAGGATAAATCTTAGTTTTGTGTGATTTTATATTTGTAGCAAAATTTTTGTCGCGGAAGTTTTTTTGTGGTGTGGTTTTGCAAAAGTGATTTTGCAAGTGTGATTTTTCAAGCGTGGTTTTGTCCCAAAAAGTCGTGGATAAATCTTGCTAAAAGAAGTCGGGGGAGGAATTGATTTTATAAAAAAATGCAAAAAAATAAAAAGATTTTATTTGCATAGCCACGCCCTAGCATTCAAACCATAAATCAAAGCACAATCAACGCCCAACTTTTGCAAAATTTAGTGTAAAATACGCGCATATTTTTCACGCTTAAAAAACGCAAAATTGTTGCATTAAAGCATTTTAAAAGCATTCAAAACCTACCAAATCCTACTAAAATATCTATTACAAATCATCTTGCAAGGGGTATATATGCAAACAGACACACCAAATCAAGACGCGCCAAACAAAAAAAATCAATCTAGCACAAATCCCGCGACTACAAACGATACAACCACAAACGCCACTTTCACAAAATCAAATTTTGCAAAATCCACCAAGACAATCCCACTCAAATCCTCCAAACTATCCCTAAAAACAAAGCTATTTTGTTCTTTTTTGTGCGTTATTGCATTTGTCATAGTCGCTACACTAGCCCTAAATGCGACATTTTCTAATCACACAAACGCCGATACAAAATCCATAAAGCTACAAAGTGCCTACTTTTCTATACAAGCCCTAGCTTTAGGGATAGAAGCGGATTTATCCTCCATAGCCAAAAGCCTATCAACCCTTGATAAAAACGATGTCCTAGCCCAAAGGCAGATTTTATCCCAAGCCCTAGCCCAAAGCACAATCAATCAAAACCCAAAAACCCAAAAAATGCCCTACCTAAGCGCGTTTGTAACCTATGAAGAAGATGGCAACACACTCATAGAATCCACCTCTTCTAAAACCACTACTTCGCCTAGCTGGGATAGCGCACAGGGCTTTCGCACGCGCTCGTGGTATGTGCAAACAAAGCAAACTTTTGAGCTAAAAATCCTCCCTAGCGAATCTAGCACAAACACTACGCAAAATCCTGCAAATAGCACAAATAGCGAAAAAAGTAGCGAAAATCCAAACATAGCCACAGCGACTATGCCTCTTATCATCAATGGCAAGTTTAGCGGTGTGGTTGGGGTTAGCTTTGATTTAGGGGTGTTAGATTTTGGTTTGTTGATAGATTTTAGCGATTTTGGATTAGAGATGAGAGAATCCACAGACACGATTTTATTGCTAGATTCCGCGCTAAATCTTATCGCTTCAAATGCAAAATCTAGCGCAAAATCTAACGATGAGGGTTTAAAAGAGGCGTTACAAAAAGCTATGCAAAGCGATTCTAGCGACTCGCTAAAGCAGGGGGGATTTAGCTACAAAGATGGTAACAAGACGCTAAAAGCCCACTATGCTACGCTACCTTTTGGGTGGAATCTAGTAAGCATAGACACAAGCACCACAGCTTCTTTTTTGAGCGGATTTGATGGCTTGCAGGGCGATTTTGTCTCAATGACAATCATCGCGCTAGGCGTGCTAGCACTAGGACTTATATTGTCGTATTTTGTGATAGATTCTAGCATAAAGCCCATCGAAGATATGAAAAAAGGCATAGATGAGTTTTTTGCGTTTTTGCGTGAGGAGAGGAGCGATTGGCGTAGTGATAAAAAAAGCGATTTTGCAGAAATAAGAGTGGGTGGGATAGATGATTTTGGTAGCATCTCTCGTGCCATAGCCCAAAATATATTGCTTATCCGCAAAAGCCTAGACAATGACACAAAAGCAGTGGAGGAAATAGGGCTTTTGGCTAGAGAAATAAAGCAGGGAAATCTATCTAGTAGAATCACAAAATCCTATCCAAACCCAAATTTTCAACAAGTCGCCACCACGATAAACGCAATGCTAGATAGCATAGAATCAAAAG
>NZ_JBSIUV010000044.1:0-18294 GCF_053654515.1 Helicobacter sp. T3_23-1059
AATGGTATTGAAAACTTCTGGGGTTATGCAAAACATAGATTAAGCAAATTTAAAGGAATCAAAAAAGAGAATTTCTTGCTTCACTTAAAAGAAACAGAATTTAGATATAATACTCAAATTAAACAGCAAGATTTGTATAAAATCTTGCTAAAAATGATAAGAAATCAACCGCTTAAGTTGTCTTGAGCCAAATACAATTATTTGTGTCTGTCTCTTTAGTGCATTCCTCCACACTTTGCAATCCATCATCAATCAATGCTTGACACGCGTTTTTGTCGTTGTTGTCAAAGCATTCATATCTAGCCTTTTCCCACTCCTCCTCGCTCATCACAGAGATTCCCATACTTATTGCGCTTGCTAAGATTCCAGCTATGAATATTAACTTTTTCATTTGTTACACTCCTTTTGCAAATATTTTTCATATTCTCGTAAGATAATATGCCTTACTTTATCCCAAAGCATTACCTTACCATTTTGCTCGTCAAAAATTTTGCCATTTGGATTGCCTTTAGCACTTTTCATTTTTGCATAATTATCTTTGATATTTTGTTTAGAATCAAATTTTGGATTCTTATAGCATTTAGCAATAAGCGTATCTAACGACACTTCTTTTTGATTGCTTTTAGATAATTCCAAAAATGTAAGCAAAATAATGCTGACTTTTTTATTTGGCTTAGCAAACCATAGTGGTGCCTTACATTCTATTTGATTTATAGCTTTTTTGTCCTCATCACTTAATTTGTTGTGATTATTATTCAAAAACCTTTGTTTTATGCTATCAACACGAGAGAATATAAGCATTAAACATTCTAATATTGCTTGAGTGTCAAATTCATCTTTTAGCACACATTTTGTTATGATTTCTGCAATATGCTTGTCTATGATTTTGTCCCAATCTTGTTTTTTCATTTCTTGCTCCTTATTGTAGTTTTTGTTGGTTTTTTGCAAAAAAACGATACTACAAAAAAAAAAAAAAAACAGATTGTTAATGTGGGTTTTAATGATAGATTTTGTGCGAAGTAAGTTTTTGTATATTTGTCATTGCGAGCGTTGCATTTAGTCAAAATGCAAAGCGTGGTAATCTATTTTTGATTAGTGGATTGCTTCGGCTTTTTCAAAACCTCGCAATGACGAAATTTTCTTTGCCATATTGAGTGTGTGCGCGCGAAAATATCTCTATTTGCGTTTTAGATTTTGAGATACTTGGCGCACACGCCCTTAAGTATGACAAGAGTTGGCAGTATCTTTTGAGATAGTTCGGGCATTGCCCTCAGTATGACAAATTGTGGAATTTTGGATTTTGCTTGCGCAACTGCGCCCACTCGCGACTTCGCGCTAAAACGCTACTTTGTAGCTGTGGTCTTGTGCCACGCTGATTTTATAATAAAATCCGCTTGCAATAACGAAATATTCTTTTGTTAGATTTATATTTCGCAAAAAAACTCTCTTGTTGCGTTTGATTGCATTAAATCATATAGATTTTTTGCTTGCACTTAAATATGGCAGATATTTTTTTCATTACGAGCAAAATACCAAAATCTTATGCTTCAATCCTATTTTTGCACTTTAGGCATTCCAAAAATTCGCCACTTTTTAGGGATTTTTCGCCCATCATTCCTCCGCATTTTTCGCATTTGATATTTGTGGGTTTTAGCGGGGAAGTCCATTTGCATTTGGGATAATTTTTGCAACCATAAAACGCCCCGCGCCTACTCATTCTCTGCACGATAGATTCTTTGCCACATTCTGGGCAGGTTATGCCTTCTATTATGGTTGCTTCTTTTTTTTCTGCGTTTAGGGATTTTGCGTTTTTGCATTGCGGATAGCCACTGCAGGCGAGAAACTCCCCTCTTTTGCCCATCTTTTTTACCATTGGTTTTCCGCATTTTTCGCACACGCCATTTGCTTCATCTATGTTAGATTCTTGGTTTGTTTCATTGCTAGATTCTTTTTTGATATATTTGCATTTTGGATAGCCACTGCACCCTGTAAATTCCCCATAGCGCGATTTTCGCACGATTAGCTCTTTGCCACATTCAGGGCAGGATTCTCCTGTGAGTTTTGCTAGCTTTTGGCTAGCGATATTGCTTTTGCCTGATTCTATTTTGGCGATAAATGGCTCATAAAAATCCCATAGCACCTCTTCCCACGAATGCTGTTTTAGCGCAATAGAATCTAGCTTTTCTTCCATTCCTGCGCTAAATGCGCTATCTACTATTTCATTAAAATGCGCTTCTAGCAACTCTATCACGCTAAACGCGCTATCTTGCGGGACTAAAGCGCGATTTGTGATGGTGATATATTCTCTATTTACTAGCAGGCTAACGGTTGGGGCATAGGTGCTAGGACGCCCTATGCCTAGTGATTCTAGCATTTTTATAAGGCTTGCTTCGCTGTATCGTGCGGGCGGCTCGGTAGTGTGCTTGGTGGCTTTGATTTCATTTGGGCTGATTGCCTCGCCTTTTGTAAATTCTGGCAAAAGTTTGTCTTTGTCATCATTACCTAAGATTTTGTAAAATCCATCAAAGATTAGTTTTCTGCCATTTGCGCGAAACTCGCTTGGCTCGCTAAAATCACTTACAAAACTCACGCTTTGTGTTTCATAGATAGCATCTTGGCTTTGGGAGGCTAAAAAGCGATTATAAATAAGGGTGTAGAGTTTTAGCTCATCTGGTTTTAGGTAGTTTGCAGCGATTTGGGGAGTAAAATCGATATTTGTAGGGCGAATCGCTTCGTGTGCTTCTTGCGCTCCTTTTGATTTGCTAGCATAGATTTTTGGCTTTTGTGGGACATACTTTTCACCATAGATTTTGGTTATGTGCGCTCTAGCCGCCTCGCTTGCCTCTTTTGCGATATTTAGGCTATCAGTTCGCATATAAGTGATGATGCCCATAGTGCCTTTGTCTGTTGGGACACCTTCATATAGTTTTTGGGCGATACTCATCGTGCGTGTGGGGGAGTAGCTTAGGTTTGATGAGGCAGATTGCTGGAGGGTGGAAGTCATAAAAGGTGGCGGAGTGGCTATCTTTTTTTCTTTGCTAATGATTTGGGCTATGGTGTAAGTCGTGCTTTTTAGGTGGGCTAGCATTTCATCAGCCATTTTTTGTGAGCTAATGTCAAGTTTTTGTAGTTTTTTGCCTTGATAGATTATTAGCTCAGATTCTACCTCGCTAGATTTTGCCCTGCCAAAATTCGCGCTAATGGTGAAAAAATCCTGCGGAACAAAGGCTTTTATTTCGCGCTCTTTATCGATGATGATTTTTAGCGCGGCGGACTGGACTCGCCCTGCGGATAGCCCTTTTGAGATTTTGCTAGAGATTAGCCCGCTTAGTTTAAACCCTACGATTCTATCTAGCAGTCGCCTTGCTTGCTGGGCATTTACTTTGTCCATATCGATTTCTCTAGGATTTGCTAGGGCATTGTCTATGGCTGTTTTTGTGATTTCGTGAAATACGATTCTAGGGTAGCTTGAGAGTGCCTTGCTAGAATCTATCGCCTGCGTGATATGGTAGCCGATAGCCTCGCCCTCTCTGTCCTCATCGGTTGCGATGTAGGTTGTCTTGGCGTTTTTGGCAAGCGTTTTTATCTGTGCTACGATGTCTTTGTGTCCTTCATCTATGGTGTATTGTGGTGTGAAATGTTTGTTTTGTATTTTGATTCCAAAGGAAAATTTTGGCAAATCGCGGATATGCCCTTTGGACGCGATGACTTCATAGCCATTGCCTAAAAAATTTTTTATGGTTTTGGCTTTGGCTGGGGATTCTACGATGATGAGGTTTTTGTTTTGTTTGGTGTTATTTTGTGCGGTGGCTCTTTGCTTAGCGTTATTTTGTGTGGTGGTGGCAGGTTTTGAAGTGGTTGATTTTGCAGAATCTTTTGTGCTAGATTTTATGCTTTTTGTGGCTTTTGTGGCGGATTCTGCGAGTGTTTTTGCTTTGTTTGTGGGTTTGTTGGTGTTGTTGCTTGCAGTGGAAATGCGTGGTTTATTCATTTGAGATTCTCCGTATAGATTTTGTCTAAGTTTTGCCGTGCAAAATATTGCGTGATGACAATAAAGGCACTTATGCTTTGCGCGGTTTTTTTATTTTTTTTTTTTGGGCTTGCATTATAGCAAGATTTTTATAAATAGTCGTATTTGCTTACCTTTCCACAAGACAAAAACGATTGCAAAAACGCTTGGCAAAATATTTAAGCCATTGCGTTTTATCATTTAGAATCTGTTTTTCTTTTTTTTTTGTAGAATAAAATCTTAATGGTTAATTTTAAAAAAAGTAATGATATTTGAGGTTGGATATTATGCGGATAAAGATGAAAAATTGTGTGATAGTGTTTGCGCTATTTTCAATGTTTGAAAATATTGTTTGTGCTAATAGTGTTAGCGAATATAAAGAAGCTATAAAAGAATATAAACAGGCAGTTAAGGAATACAAAGAAAAAACAAAAGAAGTAATTGCAAAAATGCAAGAAATAGAAAATGTGGTAGATGAATTGATACAAGCAGTCAATGAAGCAAAAGCAAGTATAGAGAAATACAAATAATCAAATAATTTTTAAAAATCAATAAGGTAATACAAGTGAAAATTAAAAATGTAGCAATAGTGTTAGGCTTGATTATGTTTTGGATAATCTTTTGTGTGCTTTATTATATTATCGATGAATGGAGTCAATCAAATTTAGAGAATAAATTCGCCACAATGATAGAAAAAGCACAAGATTATGTAATGGAAAATGATTTAGATGAAATAACACAAGAATACCTACAAGCAAGACAAGAACTGATTAACATAGGCAAAGAGATGAATGAGGCTAACACTGAAAAGAATAAAAAAGTAGGGACATATCCACAAGTATTTGAGAATATAGATTCTAATATGCTAAACAAAATAGAAATAATAGAGAATAAATATTTAAATAACTGCAAAGAACTTGTTAATTTAATGACTGAACATATGGAAATAGCAAATAAAATGTTAAGGGCACAAAACAAAGCAATAAAAGCAGGAAGGGAAGTTGGTAAGCTAATAGAGAATCCACAAATATCAACAATAAATGAAATGACAAAAGCGAACAACACACTTGCAAATGAAATAACCTTACTAGCAAATAAGGCTATGTTAGCAGTGTTTGAAATCCGTAAATTGCGAGATAGATTTACATTTAGCAACAATATAGAGAACACATTATACAAAGCATATGCAAAAATATCAAAATATGAGAATGAAGTTTTATCAACACAGAAAAAACTGCTTGAAAAACAAGGCCAATTCTTTGAAATTGAAATTGAAGATAGTGAATTTTTAAAAGTAGCTAAAAAATATGAAACAGTGTTAAAAAAGTATAATTCAATGTCGCAGAAATACATAGGCGCAATAAATGAATTTTTAAAAGTAGTAGATGAAGCAAAAGCAAGCGTTGGGGCAAATTAAAAGCGCAAAAGCTGTATTGTAGGGTGTGTAGATATGAGAATTTTAGCTAGCGTGTTAGTATTATCGTTTATGTTTGCACTAAATGGGTGTGGCACAAAACCTAAATATATTATAGATTCTGCCTCCCAGACTAGCTTTTCTCTTGATAGTCACGACATAGATTCTATGGTAGAGATTCACGCCAAATCGCTACTATCTAAAAATTTTGTCAAAAAGTTAGAATCTAGTAAAATTATTGCTATCTCAGATGTAGAAAATGCCACAGGAGAAAATATTGATATAGATTTAATAATAGAACAATTTAAAAAATCATTAAGCAATTATGAAAAATTTACTTTTAGTAAAGCTGTCGCAGGAAGTGGTGGCAAGGTAGATAAAATGCTAAAAGATTCTCGCAAATTAAGAAATGATGATGAATTTAATCAATATTCTATACAAGAAAAAGGAAATCTACTTGCCCCTGATTATTCACTCTCTGGCAAGTTAAGTCGCAAAAACACGCGTTTAGGAAAAAATATGCGCGTAGATTACGCACTTAGCTTTACATTGACAGACATAAAAAGTGGCATAGAAGTATGGAGCAATATTGCTAAAATTTCTAAAATAATCCCACAAGATAAAATTAAAGAATACACACAAAGCGAATTTGATAATTTTGTCAGCAAGCAAGAGCCACATTTTGCAATGGATACAGAGGAATGGAGCGCGTTATGGGCTGAATGTGCTAATGATGATTTAGATTCGTGTCAAAAATTGGCTGATAATGGATTAAAAAGCGTAAATCAATGTGAATTGTATGATTGTGTAAAAATTGGTTTTGTGTATGAGAAACTTAACCAACAATCAAAAGCGATAGATTACTATAAACGAGATATGGTTTTAGGAAATACCGTGGCATATAGCTATTTAGGCTGGATATATGACAAAAGTGGTGATAATATCAATGCAAAAAAATATTTTGAAAAAGCCTGCGATTATGGCACGGATTTTTATATTTATTGCGCAAAATTAGCATTTTTATACCAAAAAAATAAGGATTCTAAACAAGCAAAAGAATACTTTGAAATCGCTTGTGAAAAAAGTAGTGTAGAAGTGGCTAGAGCAAGGTCTTGTTATGAATTGGGTGCAATGTATTTGCAAGGCAATGAGAATTTATTGCAAGATGTTCGCAAGGCATTTGAGTTATTGAAAACAAGCTGTGATTTGAAATATGGATTTGGTTGTAGCGCATTAGGTTTATTTTATGAAAATGGGGTGCTTGTTACCAAAAGTCCATTTAAGGCAAAATATTTTTATAGCAAAGCGTGTAGATTGGGCGACCAAGAGGGTTGTGATAATTACAAAATGTTGGAGGGAAAATAATGCAAAATCAACACAAAAGTAATTTGCCAAGACTAATATATCGCAATAACAAACTAATGCTTGTAATCCCTAGCGAGAATCTAGAAACCATAGATTTTCAAAAAATATGCGCAAAATATGACAAAGATTTCCCACCAAATGTGATTAAAAAAGATGGCGAGCGATATATCATCTGCAAATCGTTAGAAATCAGCAATGACGGCTTTAATGCAAAATCAAAATCTAAAGAAAAATGTGAGATTAACGCGCAAATATGTTTTAAATATATCACTTTTGGAGATTCTAAAGAATCTTTGCGCATAGATTTTCAACATTGTGAGTTTAGAGTTAGGGTGTATTTCACCAACTGCGAGTTTAATGGAAATGTGTTTTTTAACCACGCGGTATTTTGTGATTATGCGGATTTCCACGAAAGTATTTTTAATGGTATCGTGTCGTTTTATAATGCAGAATTTAAATCTGCGCCCAATTTTTCTACTTGCGTGTTTAATAATATTCAAGGGACAAACTTTATCAATGTGAAAATGGATAATATAGATTTTAAGGATATTGAAAATTTTGTAGAAAGATACAAGAAAGACAAATATTATGATGACAAATCAAAACAAGATAATGAATTTAAAATCCGCTATGCAAGCAATGCCCGCGATTCATTTCGCACGATAAAAAATGTATTGATTGAAAATAATAACTTACTAGACGCGTCAAATTGGCATAAATTAGAACTCTATGCAAAAGAGCAAGAAATAAATTTAAACAATCCTAAGAAACTCAGCAAAGATTGGTGTGATAAGATTCAACTTTGCTTTTATAGACATACTTCAGCACACCACACGGATTTGCTAAAGATTCTCTCGTGGTTTATTGTTTTGGTGGGGAGTTTTTCTGCAATCTTATTTTGTATCAAAGCCCTAGATAATTTAGTAATATGGGGGAGTGTTTTTGTAGTTGCTTCTTTTATATTGCTATCTTTATGGTTGGTTTTTAATAAAATAAGTTGCTTTGGCTTTTTTACCTCATTAAGTCTCGTGCCTTGTGTGTGGCTACTAACTTGGAATCCAAAATATATCTTTGGCGTGGCAAATCTCTTTGGCAACGATAAATGTCAAAATGATTGGTTTGCTAATTTAATTCTCTCGGTGTATAGCATTCTTTTTATTCTCATAGTTTTTTCTCTGCAAAAAACCGCACGCAAAAATTCCATAATCCCAAGTTAAAAGGAAGTACGATGCTTGAAAATAGAATAGATAAAACACAAAAACGGCAAATGATATTATTTTGTGTGGCAATGATTCTATTATCTAGGTGGATAGTAGCACTATGTTTTATTTTATTGTTATGTTGCATTTTATTGTTCCATTACTTTAAAAACAGGTCATATACAAAAATGATAAATTCTCTAAATATTGGGGACAGAATCATAAGCAATATGGGCGTTATTTGTGAGATTGTAGAAGTGAGGCTTAAATATTTTGTAGTCAAAATTAGCGATGAGAATACAGCAAAACTTCATAAAGATTTTGTATGTCGCAAAATTGATAACTAACAAGAATCTAAGCATATAAAATACTATGAATAAATAAGGAGCAAGCATTGACAAGATTTATATTAACATTTGGATTTTGGCTATGTTTATTAAGTGTAGCTATTTGCGATTTAAGTGAGGAAGAATATCAATTTGCATATAATAAATGCGTAGTAGATAAAGAAGCGGATATGTGCCGCTTGCTAATCCAAAATGGTTATTTCACGCAAAATATTGATGAATGCGATAAAGATTCTTGTTTAATTGTAGGATGGACTTACAAAATAGCTGGCTACGAATCTCAAGCCATGGAGTATCTAAAAAAAGCTATTGATTTAGGACAATCCGAAGCTTATTCGTACTTAGGTGATTTGTATATAGCTAAAGAAGAATTTATAGAAGCTAAACAAAACTACGAAAAATGTATCAAAAAATGTGCTTACAAACTTAGCAAAGTTAATAGTGCTTTGTGGTTAGGGGCAATGTATGAAGGTGGAAAATACGCAAAACAAGATACGCAAAAAGCCATACAGTTATATAAAATGGCTTGTGATTCTGGCATTTTAGATGCAATATTCCAAATAGCATTTGCGTGTTATAGGCTTGGCGAAATCTACGCTAATGGAACAGACATAGAAACAAACATAGATTTTGCAAAAAAATACTATGGCAAAAGCTGTGAATTAGGATTCACTCAAGGCTGCGATGATTATAACTTAATTGAAAAAGGAGTGCAGTAATGATAAGCATCGTAGAATTAGTATCAATCGTAGCATTGTTAGTTATTACACCTGTATCTTTATGCTATGGTGATAAGTGGGTAAAGTGGCTTATAAAAGCAAGACTTCTTAAGCAAGAAATTGATAACAAATCTAATGTGTTAAGGTTGTTTTTAGCGAGCATTATTGTTTTGTTACCGATTATTGGTGCATTCTTAATTACCTTTACACAAATTGGTTTGCTTGTATATAAACTTAATAATCCAAGTTTTATTGTGAGATTATTTTTTGTTGTTGAGGAATACATTTTTAAAAGAGGTTGTTTGCTTGTTATAGTATTAGTTGTAGTTTCCCCATTTTTTGCACTAGGAGAATTTGTTGGCTTTATCGTTATGTTTATATGTGGTGGTTTGTTTTATTATTATATGTGCTGGTGGCTTTGTATAGGCTCATCACAAACACTTGCCAATAACAAGAACACTAGAGATTATAAAATCATAAAAGTGATGTCTTATATTTTTGTGGTTTGTTATGTGTTGTGTTGGATTATAGTGGCTATTTTTGTGAGTTTTGAAAAGACGGAAAGTTTTATGTTTTGTATGGTTGGTATTTTTTTGTTTTTATTTGCGCCTATTGCTTTAAGAAGTTTTGTTAGAAAAATGTGTTTTGATATTTTAGAAGCACAAAATAGACAAACAAGTCAAGGATAAAAATGCCAATATTATATCGTTGTATTTTTATCGGCATAGCAATATCTATCATAGCTTCAATAATAGATATTGAGGATATAATTAGGATAGTTCTAATAGGTGTGAGCATAGGGTTGGTGTTGGCGGTGATTTATTACACAGCTCGCTTTGCGATGAAAAATACTAAAATATTCATAAAATACGCAATATATGTAGTTGTAGCTATTGTCGCTATTGTAGTCATATATAATATTTTGGATTATAATGATTTACCAAGTTATGCTGTTGCTAAGATTTTTTCCAAACTCATTCTTTTTGTAATTGTTTTTGGTGCAATATATTTTGTTAATAAAATAGGCGATAAAAAAGAGGATAAATATAGTGCAAAACAAGAATCTAGTAACCGATATAGCAATGATGACAAAACAACGCAAAATAATTATCATCAAAACAACACAAATTATACCAAAACAGATGAGATTCCAAGTTGGCTAAAACAATATTATGATTTGCTAGAAATACCTACAAATGCAAGCAAAGAGCAAATAAAACAAGCATATAAAAATCTTGCCAAAAAATATCACCCTGACTTAAATAAATCTGCAGAATCACAGGAGCGTTTTATAGAGATACAAACAGCATATCAAACAATTATGAAAAACTTTAATGCTTAATTTTATTTATAAATGCAATAAAATCTTTAGTTATTTTGCGCATTTTCAAATAATGCTCAACCAATATTAAGCAGATTCTATCTTATCATTTTCAGTAAGATTTTATACAAATCTTGCCCTTTGATTTAGTGATGACTATCTAAATTCTGCTTCTTTGAAATGCAGCAAAAACACCCTTTTTAATGTCTCTAAATTTATTTAGTCTAAACTTAGCATATTCCATTCTGCTTACATTTGCAAACATAGCAAAACAAATTTTTTATCCACTTTGCGACTAAAATCTATTTCGCAAAAATTTGTTTGATATTACTTTGAAAAATAGTCAAAATTTTACCTAAAATGTCAAGCCGTATATGCCTAATGTCGCACTTATAACAAAGCCTAACACGATTGTGAATAAGTATTTTTTACCATTTTTTCTAAAATCACACATTAAAAGACCTGTAATGTAAGTAATCCCCATAAACACCACAAAGCAAAATGCCAATATGCTAAACCCCACTCCTGCGCGGGAAAAATGCAGGGCAACAAGATTTGCTAAAAAATCATTTTTGCAAATTAGGATTTGTCTTGGGCTAGATTTTGCTACTTCTACACTATGGTGCGTGCTACCAAGTATGAAGTGATTTTTATCTCTAGAATCGTATAAATTTGTGTTTAGCGGGATAGTGATTTGATTTTGGGCTAGAAAAGCTAGGATTTTAGCCCTCGCAGATTCTCTATCAGCATTGCTAGAATCCACATCAAGCGGATACATAAAATCACTAAAAAAATGCTTTTGTGTCTCATCTAGCGCGATAGCCTGCCTATCCACTCCACCAAAATATCCAAAAATGCAGACAATCCCTGTGATTTTATACATTAGCGCGAGTGGCAAGAAAAATAAGCTAATATACAAATGATAGCGCAAAAATGTAGCGCGGTGTTTTTTGATAATATGCTTTACTTTTTTCATTTGTATTGCTATTTACTAGAATCAAAATTTCGCGGCTAGGCTAACGCTAAAATTTCTTAAATTGCCGATTTGGTGCTGTGCTCCTGTGTTTGCAAAGTAATATCCATAAGAATCATACAATGCGTTTGTGATATTCGCCACATTTAGTGCTAGGGTGATATTTTTGGCAAATTCTGCCCTTGCACCAACATTAAACAATGCGTATGATGGCTGATAGAAACTATGTGTTTGAGAAAAATAAATACGCGAATTAAACGATAGCGAAGCATTTAGATAAAAACTTGCAAAAGAGGCACGCCATATAATGCTATCTATGCTTGCATTTAGGCTAAATTTGGGTGAAAATGGCACTTGCAATCCGCGTATTGAAACATCTCCGATTTCTTGTGGCACGCGCGCATCTTTTGTATATTTTGCGTCAATGTATGCAAAATTTAGCATAAAAAAACTATCTTTTAAAAAGTTTAACTTGCCTTCAAACTCAAATCCGTGCGATAAAGCATCGCCTAGATTTCCTATCGCGCCTAGTGGCGTAGCACCATTTGCTTGAGTTGCGATTAGGATATTTTGTTGTTGGTTTTGTGTGTATAAGAAAAAATAATCTGTGTTTATGTAGATTCTGTCATTCCAAAAAAATCCTTTATATCCAAATTCTGCCATATAGTTTATTTCAGGTTTGAAAAAATTACTATATGCTTGAGAAAAAACGGCATTTGGAAAACCACCTGCTTTAAATCCACGCGAACCTGATAGATATAGTTTATGATCGCTTAATATATGATATGAAAGTGCTGTCCTTAAGCTAAATTGATGAAAATCTACTTTGTTTGTAAAGCTATTTACATTGTTTGTGCTAGTAGCCCCTTTTGCGTAGTTTATTTGACTATTATTGTATTGATACCTTGCTCCTAGACTTATGTCAAATCGTGCAGGCAATAAGATTTTATGGTCAGTAAAAAGCGCAAAAGTCGCTGTCCTAAGTTTATTATCATCATCTTGTCTAGTGTTGTCTTTGATAAAATGGTGTCTAAAATGATTCCACAAAAAAAATGCACCATAAAGCGAAGTGGAGTCATTGCTATAAGTTTGTGTGAGTTTTAGCTCATCGCTAAGTTGGATTTGATTTTCCTCCCAAGTGCTACCAAAATTTGTGATTGGCATTTGCCTATCTTGGACGCTAAATACATTATTTACCTCTATGTTATCGCTTCGATAACCACCTTTCAGTGCGTAAGTTTGCACGGTGCGCTCAGCATCTGGGATACCATTTGTGCCGAAATCATAGCTAAGATTATTTTTGTTTTGTATGTGGCTATTGCTTAGGTAGAAAAAATCGTGATTGCGCGTTTTGTCAAAATAATAATCCACGCCTGCATAGATTTTGCCATCATCATAAAGTAGGCTAGCTCTAGCTAGATTGCTTGTGGAAGTATCGGCTTTTTTGCCTGTTTGGGCGTCTTTTATTTGTCCCAAAAAATAGCTGTGCTTAAAGCTAAATTTGGCATATAATTTATCTTTGATAATCGCACCGCTTGTGCTTGCTTGCACGCTTCTATGTAGATTACCAAAGCTAGCTTTAGCACTTGCTTTTGTTTTGTTGCTTACTACATTAGAGTTTATTGCTAGCACGCCTGCTTGGGCATTTTCGCCATAGAGTGTGCCACTCATTCCTTTAAAAAGCTCGACATTTTCGACATCTAGTAATTCTTGGTTGATAAAAAATATGTCTTGTGGGACACCATCGACATATAATCTCACGCTTGGATTATAATAATAGCCTGAATGAAGTCCGCGCAAAGTGATGCTAGGATACGCGCTACCACCTGTATTTGTGATATATAGCCCTGAAAACATTTGTCCTAAGTCTTTAGAATTTTGCACATTTAGTTTGCTTAGTGTTTCACTATTCACAGAGGCGATATTGTCATTTTCATCAAAGATTTCTCTTTGGGATTTTGCTGTGCTATAAGTAGTTATTTTTTCTAAAATATGCGTTTCTATCGCATTTAAATCGCTAGGATTTTGCGCTATTTGATTTGGGAAATCTAAGGATTTATCAGTAGCGTTATTTTGTGTATTTTGCTGTGTATCTGTTATTTGCGCGGTGGGATTAATATTTTGTGCTTGTGTGGGATTATCACTAGAATCTACTAGGGCAAGTTTTGTAAGATTTGTATCTAAGACATTTTGGTATTTATGGTTTTTACCCCCCCCCCCCGCTAGGGTTTTATGCGTTTTTTGATTGGCAAAAGTTTGCGTGCCTAGACTAAGCAGGGCTATACAAATAGTAGCTTTTTGCAAAAAGTGGCTTTTTATGGGGGCTGCATTTTGTAAATTTTTCATTGTTTTGTCCTTTAAAGTAATTTTGCACTAAAAAAACTTAACTTGTTTTTAAGCACATTTTATGAGGCAGAATTATTATGTGTTATAGCTTAAAATTTTATAAAATTTTGTAAAAAATGCAAATGATTTTTATAGCTTCTTAGAATCTAATAAATAATGATAAAAACATAAAATCAAATGAGAATCAAAAAATCTTGAAAAGTCTAAAAGCACCATTTAACAAACAAGAATCTAAATATGATACTCCTCATCATCGATTTTTACGCCTCGTTTTTGAGGCAATCTATCCTCTGCGTAAGCTATGATTTTGTCTGCGATATTTTGCAGAGCTACGATTTCATCGATTGCGCCTGCTTCGATTGCTTGCTTTGGCATACCAAACACCGTGCAAGTGGCTTCATCTTGTGCGATTGTATATGCACCATTTTGGTGCATTTCTTTTATACCGATAGAGCCATCATCGCCCATTCCTGTTAGTATTATGCCTAGCGCGCTTTTGCCCGCGCAATTATTTGTCGCACGGAAAAGTATATCCACGCTTGGCAAGTGGCGAGAGATTCTAGGACCATCAATAGGGCAGGCGTAGTATCTCCCCGCTTCACAGCCGATTTTTAGCTGCATTCCTGCTTTGGCGATATATGCGCAATCGTGCTTTAGAATCTCTTTTTTTTCTAGCTCCACCACAGAGATTTTAGATTTAGAATCTAGCCTAAGGGCTAAGGACTTAGAAAAGCCCTCTTGAGTGTGCTGGACGATGAGTATGGGAGGTAGATTAGTATCTTGTGGTAATGCGCTAAGCACCGCTTCTAGGGCTTGAGGACCGCCTGTAGAAGAGCCTATGACTATGATTTTTTCCCGCCCGATAGGACAGGGCTGGGATTTTAGAAATACATCGGGGTGGAGCTTTTCTTGCACTCCTTTGAAATCTTTGCTTGATTCTGCCATACTTTGCGCTACCTTTGTGGATTTATTTGTGTGGATTTATTTGACTTATTCGCGGATTTTTATGTAGGTTTTGTTTCCTAGTCGCTCGACTCTGTCTTTTAGCCCTAGCAAATCCTCCGCGTGCCCTAGATAAAACACCCCGCCGATTTTTAGATGCGTAAAAAGTCGTTTTAAAATCATCTCTTGATCCTCAATTTTGAAATAAATCAAAATATTGCGACAAAAGATTATATCAAAGTCATTTTTGTTAAATGGATATTTTTCTGCAAAAAGATTTAGATTTTGAAATTTTAAAATCGATTTTAGCTCTGGTTTTGCTTGGATTTGCAAAGTGCCGTTTGGATTTTGACTAATCGTGTCAAAATATTTATCCATATTTACCCAATTTGGCAAATGAAGTCTTGGGTTAAAATTAAACACGCCATCTTTTGCGGCTTGCAAGACTTTGGTGTCAATGTCTGTGGCGATGATTTCTATGTCGCTTGAAGAGCGATAAATCTCTTTGGCATATAGCGCGGTGGCTGCGATAGAGTATGGCTCTTCGCCTGTGGAGGAAGCCGCACAATAGATTTTGATTTTGAAATGACTTTGAAAAAGGATAGGCATAGCCCTATCAAGCATATCTTGGAAATGCACTCTCTCGCGGAAAAAATCTGTCTTATTTGTCGTAAAAGCATTGATAAAAAGCTGTCGTGCTTGAGCGTTTTGGCTAGCAATGTCTAAAATATCTTGCACGGTTTGCGCATCGCTAAAGACGGCATTGCGCGTGAGAGAATCTAGTCGATTTTTCATCATTGTTTGCTTGGAGTTGTTTTCTAGGTGGATTCCTGTTAGCTCATAAAGATAGGCTTGGATTTTTTTAAAAGATTTTGCTACATCATCAAGTTGCAAGGTTTATCCTTTTTTTGTTATGTTTCAAAGATTTGAAATTGTAGCAAAAAATTTGGCAAATATTTTTCACATTGCTTTCACTTTAGCAAACTATAATCCAAATTTCACTAAGATTCTATCTATTAAATTTTGATTTCTTAAAGGAGAATCTATGCCATTACTAGATAGTTTTAAGGTAGATCACACTATTATGCCAGCTCCTGCTGTGCGCTTAGCAAAGACGATGGAAACGCCAAAGGGCGATAAAGTGTGCGTGTTTGACTTGCGCTTTTGCAAGCCAAATGAGGAAATTTTAAGCGAGAAGGGAATCCACACGCTAGAGCATCTTTTTGCAGGATTTATGCGTGAGCATCTCAATGCCTCAAGTGTCGAAATTATCGATATTTCGCCGATGGGCTGTCGCACGGGATTTTATATGAGCGTGATAGGCACTCCAAGCCAAGAGAGTGTCAAAGAAGCGTGGGAAGCGAGTATGAAAGATATTTTGCGCGTAAGCGAAATCCCAGAGGCAAACAAGTTTCAATGTGGCACTTATGCTATGCACTCACTTAAAGAAGCCCAAGACATCGCCAATGATACGCTAAATAAGGGCATTGGCATAATGGATACACAAAAATTGCTACTCAAAGAGTTTGCGTAAAAAAGTCCTAAAATCATAGAATCAACATTTTTAAGGATTTTAGAAAAATCTTTTTTGCGCGTTCTTTTTTTGGTTTGTATTTTGTGTAGCGATTTTACAAAACAAAAGCAAAACAAGGCAAAATCAAAGGAATAACGCCAAATGAGATTTATAAGATTCTTTCATTTTTGGAGTATGGGCTTTTTTGTGTCGCACTTTTGTGCGTGCGAAATATTTGTGCGCACAATGTTTGCGCGTGCAGAATTTGTGCGCAAAAGATTTGTGCGTGGATTTTGCGTGGATTTTGCGCGCTTAGCAAATGCGCTTAGGTTTTTTGTAGGTTTTGGATTTGTGCTTTTGTGGGGGGCATATCTCGGTGGCTGTGCTTCGCCATACACAAATGAGCGCGTAGCAAAAGAAATATCACTAAAAGAAAATCTGCGAAACTCCCTAAAAGGCGAGGTAGCACTGCCAAAATCGCTTTTAGATTCTGCCTCAAATGCTACGAAAGATAGCATAAAAAAAAGCAAAAGTGATGAGGTGGATTATCTTAAAAACTTGCTGTTTTTTATCAATGATAATAGGTTAAAATCCCTGCTAGAAACCGCCCTGCAAAACAACACAAATATCCTAACCCTCACTTCACAAATCGCGCAATCAAGGGAATCTCTAGGGTTAGCAAATGCAAATATGCTACCCAAACTTTCTTTTAATATGGGGCATAACTTCTCAAGTGGCAATTACAGCCGATACCAAATAAACTACAATCAAAACACCGTAAATGCAAACCTTTCTTTGTCGTGGGAGATTGATTTATTTGGCAAGCTAAATTCTTTGCGAAAATCTCAAAAATATCAATACCTTGCCGCATTTTCTAATTTAGAAGCCGCAAAAGTAAGTCTAATAGGCGAGGTAGCGACAAATTATTACACGCTCATAAAGACTCATAATGCAAGGCTTAGAGCCACACAAATCCTAGAAAATAACGAAAAAATCTTACTTTTATCGCGCGAAAAATACGCACTAGGCTTGCTAGATATTTCCACTCTTAGCCCGCTTATAGCCACACTATCAAGCGCAAAATCAAACCTAAACGCCCTAAAACTACAAGAAGAGCAAACAAGAAACGCACTTTTGGTGCTACTAAATAGCGTTGATTCTAGCGTGCTAGATGAGATTATCCAAAGTGAAGAAACAATAGATTTTAGCGAGGCAAAAATCCCTATTGTGCGCGAATTTCCACAAGATATTTTGCTAAATAGAGAGGATATAAAATCTAGCATTGCCACGCTAAATTCACAGATTATGCTAGGCAATTCTAAAAAAGCCGCACTTTTTCCATCTATCTCGCTTGGTGGGAGTTTGGGGCAGATTTTGTATTCGGCAAGGGGGGCTGGTAGTCTTATTTGGCAAATCACAAGCTCACTTACCTCGCCACTGCTAAATCGCGCTAGCCTAACCAAAGACTACAAAATCCAAAAAGAAGCCACCAAGCAAGCCTACTACGCGCTAGAAAATACGATACGCACGGCACTAGGCGAAGTGGAAAACGCACTAATGCAGGTAAATACCTCAAAAGATTCACTTAAGTTTCAAGTCCAAAGTTTTGCTAGCTCACAAGATCTACTAGAAGCAGCGCATTCAAGCTACAAGCTAGGAATCCAAAATGAAGATACTTATTTGGCAAATGAAAATTCATTTCTAAACGCATATCAAAGCCTAGACGAAGCAAAATTTGCTCAAATAAATTCTATAATCGTGCTTTATAAAGCATTTGGCGGGAATCTAAGCGCGTCAAACTAGCAAAATTTAGCAAATATTTTTAAGTCTTTTTTTGGCGATACAGGCTTTATAATTGCGTGAATTTTTTAGATTCTACTACAAATCTAAAAATTCGCAACAATGCTATGTATGTTTATTTTATCATTGCAAACCAATCACAAAACTTGCGAGAAAAACTATCCCCTTGTCATACTTAAGCGTAAGTTAATCTCTAAACTTCAACAACACAAATAGAAGCATTTTGCTTTATACTGCTTGCCTCACACTACGCATTTTACCAAGTACGGTAAAGATAAAGTATGACAAACATCAAAGTATAAAAACATAAAGTAAAGCAAACATACAAAAAACCACAAAAACTACA
>NZ_JBSIUV010000045.1:0-18213 GCF_053654515.1 Helicobacter sp. T3_23-1059
AACTCAAACGCATATTCAAGCCTTAATCAAATATGGGAGGAGCAATGTTTGGGTGGCAAATGTAAAATTATACAAGGACTATATTTTGGTGGTAAAAATCAAGTATTTATCGCTTCATAGGGATTGTAATGGAAAATTTTATCATTTCAATTAGTGCAAGCAAAAAGAGTGTTTATCTATTTTGTGATAATAACTCAACCATAGATTGCTATACAATCCACAATCAAATCTATCAATCTATCAAAAACAATACAAACAATACAATAAATGATGAATCTAATAATATTACAAACATTACAAAAGAGGATTTGCAAAATTATAATATTTATGTATTTTTAGATTCTATTCTACTCATAGGTGGCATAGAATCCACTCTGCCACATAATGAATTATTTTTTGGGAGTTTGACTTCAAATGATTCACAAAATCCAAACTTTAATGATTCAAATACAAATCACAATGCAAGTGATTCAAATGCTTTAGATTCAAATTTAAGTGCAAATGATTCAAATTTAGCCAACACAGATTCAACCAACGATTTAGACGAATCAAAACCTATTTATTATTTGGAATATGATTTGGATTGTTTAGATTCAAATGCACATTCGCAAGATTCAAATAAATCTAACAAATCTAATTTTGATTCAAATAAATCAAATTCAAATTTAAATTCAAAAGACTCAAATAAATCTTACAAATCTAGTGATTCTAATTTAAAATCAAATGATTCAAAAAATTCAAATAATAATGTAGATTCATTAGATTCACACGATTCAAACAAATCTTATAAATCAAATGTAGATTCAAACCATTCAAATGATTCAAACAATTCTACCAACACAAACAATTCTACCCAAACAAACAACACAACCAAAATCTATCCCACAAATCAAACCCTCCAAATTTTTCTAAACAATCATAGACTTACAATCTTACATTATTCATTGTTAGATTCTAGCCTAAATATCAAACTAGAATGCAAAAGCAAAGAATCTAACGCCATTAAAGACAATGAAATAAATCAAAGAAACAAAGATAAGCAACAATCTAACACACCAACCATTAGCACAGCATTCCTTTGCCCCATACTAGAATGCGATGAGCTAAAATGTATTCACGGAGGACAAGTCAAACTAAAAAGCAATTTAGGCAAAAAAGCCATTGCTTAATGGATTGTTAAGTAATGTTAGGTTAGAATCTAAAGTTTTTATATGAAATTTCAAATCCAGGATTTAAAAGGTAGACATAGTAAATGTTGAGAAAAATCAAAATATTTAAAGCAAAACTTAAGCAAATTTTTACATTAAAGCGAATTACTACATTTTTGATGTCGGTATTCTTTGTTTTGTTTTTTGTAGGCGGTTGCTCTTTTAAATATATGGATTGGCAATATTATGTATATGAGAAGCTATGCGATACCGCAGGTGGATATTATATCTACGATAATAAATTATATGATGAAATTTTGATAGTTAATCAAAATCGAAATAATGCTTACAATAATATTGAATTCCAAATAAAAAATGACAAAAATAGCGAATGGCTAAAAAATAAAGAAAAATATATTGATATTGCAATAAAAACAAATGAATATTTAAAATATGAAAAAGCAGTAGGCAATTCAGACAAAGATTGGTTTAAAAATAGAGCACTTGAAATAGCGAAACTTACATTTATATATGATGAAATAGACAAAAAATTTCCAGCCAAACTTTCAAATGATTATTTTTATACATTACAATCTGGTTATGCGTATCACGAAAAAGAAAAAATAATAACTACAAAATACAGCAGAATTGTTAAATATATAGACTATGAATATTCCTATAAAGATAATAGTGGCAATAAAAATCTCATAACGCAAGGAATAGAAATAGGATACCATAAATATGGTTTATGGTTAAGTGGTGATGAGGGAGCAGGATTTAGCTTGCGGGAACACGAAATACTGACTTGTTTTAACAAGCAAAAATTTATATTAAAGGACAATAAATGGAAAATAGAAACAAGATAAATGAAATTAAGGATTATGCAGATTGTGCAGATGCGAGTTATGCGATGTTAGATTTTGTATTTGATTTTAACAAATGGGATAAACCAAGCGAAGCAGATAAAATTACATTTGGTAATGAAAATATGGGAAAAATAAACAACGCTTACGCCCGTTGCATAGAAGCTAGATTTATGCAAGATAAAACTATTAAAAAAGGTATTTTTACAACCATCATAAACAATAACCCAAAAAATGTTTTAGCCACTGACACACTATCCCAGCGAACCATAAACTTTGTGAATCGCTTCAAACTTCTAGCACACCAACCAAATACAGAATATGGATTTTCTGCCACTATATTTTATGATAATATAAACGCTAACTATATTATCTCATTTAGAGGGACAAAATATTGAAAAAAATGTTTTATATGCTTATTTTGCTTGTTGTGGCGTTGCTTTTTAGTGGCTGTGGCTCGTGGCTTGTCGTGCCATACTCATTACAGCCTAGCTATTGGGAGTTTAAGAGATTATGTAAGCTGAATGAATTATCAAATAATGAGAAAAAATATAAGGCTCAAGACAACTTAAGCGGTTGATTTCTTATCATTTTTAGCAAGATTTTATACAAATCTTGCTTTTGTATTTGAGTATTATACCTAAATTCTGTTTCTTGTAAATGAAATAAGAAATTCTCTTTTTTGATTCCTTTAAATTTGCTTAATCTATGCTTTGCATAACCTTAAGACAGTTTTCAATACCATTTATGTGCTTTCGACCTAACGCAAACTCATTTTTGATATGTTTAACACGATAATGTGCTTTTGCCACTTTTGCTTGTAGTTGTAAGCAAAGCAAAGAAAAAAATCTACTAATCCATCATAAGCCACCCAATAATCACTATAAAATTCTGTCTCATTCATATTGCTTAAATTCTGTATTATAGGCAAAAGCTCATCTGCAGAGCAATGTTTTACAATTTGAGTATAAACACAATTATTTCGCTTTAGCATACCAAATACGGGTGTTTTTTTACCTGCTCCCCTGCCTCTTTTGCCTCTCACTCTTTTAGCACCCAAAATCTATATCAAAAGGTTGCTTTCATCAACTTCAATTTTACCTTGCATTTTAGAAGTTTTCTCATATTCTTTGGCGATTAAAATGCGGATTTGATTGATGATTTTATTGATACTTTGACGAGAAATTTTGCTTAATTTTGCAATTTTAGAAGATTCAATATCAAGACAAAAAAGTTTAATAATCTCTCTTGTTTTTGCCTCTGAAATTCTTGAACGAATGATATACTTGTTTTTCATCGTGTGTGTCATAACTTAAGACTCCTTTATTTGAGCTTAAGTTGTCTTGAGCCTAAATGTAATTTATTGATTTAATTTTGTGTCATTTATTTTTATTTTTTTTTTTTTTAGATTCGCGTGATTTGGATTGTTGCTTCACTTCGTTCGCAAATTCTACGAATTGCCACGAAAATTCGTTACGCTAATTTGCAGGGCTTACAAGTAAGTATCGCAATGACAACATTAACAGTTAGATTCTGTGAATCGCAGAATCTAACCTACCCCCTTAATCCCCCTCCGCAAGGGAGGGGGAGATTTTGGATTGTTTCGGCAAATCTGTGATTCGTCTCGCAATGACAAAGAAAGATTTTACCCACCCCCTAGCCCCCTCCGCAAGGGAGGTGGAAACAAAAATATAAGAATTTAAAAACAATCGAAGTATTTTGCGGTAATGCTTTCGTAGTTTTTGGTAAATCGACACAAGGATAGCGGACTTGGTGTCCGTGCCTTGTGTCGATTTACCAAATCTGCGGAATGAATACCCAAAGACAAATTGTTAATCCAACAAATCTAAATATTAAATCTAAAGTGCATTACATCGCCGTCTTGGACGACATAGTCTTTGCCCTCGCTTCGCATTGCGCCCGCTTCTTTTGCCTTTGCTTCGCCTCCGTATTTGATAAAGTCATCATAGCTAATCGTTTCCGCACGGATAAAGCCTTTTTCAAAGTCGTTGTGGATTACGCCTGCGGCTTGCGGGGCTTTGCTCCCACGCGCTATCGTCCAAGAGCGCACTTCTTGCACGCCCGCAGTAAAGTAGCTAATAAGCCCGAGTTTTTCAAAGCCTAAGTGAATGATTTGCTCTAGCCCAGATTCTCCCACGCCTAGCTCACGCAAAAATTCTGCCCGCTCTTCCTCGCTTAGCCCCACCATTTCCTCTTCGATTTTAGCGCATAGCTTTATCGTTTCAAAGCCGTTTTTTGCGCCATATTCACGCACTTTTTGCACATATTCATTCTCATTTGCTAGCTCGCCCTCACTCACATTCGCACCATAAATCACCTCTTTCGCACTTAAAAATCTTAGCTCTTTATTTAAAATCTCATATTCTTTGCTTGCAGATTCTGTGAAACTTCTCGCAGGATTATTCCCCTCTAAATGCGCTAGTAACGCCCTTGCACATTCTAAAATCTTTCCTGCGTCTTTGCTTGCTTTTGCCTCACGCTCTAACTTCCCAACTCGCTTTAGCAAGGTGGCAATGTCGGCTAAAACTAGCTCTAGCTCGATGATTTCTATGTCGCCTAGCGGGTCGATACGATTTTCGATATGCGTAATGTCAGAATCTTCAAAGCACCGCACGATATGCAAAATCATATCCGCTTCTTTAATGTTTGCTAAAAATTGATTGCCAAGTCCCTCGCCCTTGCTCGCCCCTCGCACAAGCCCTGCAATATCGACAAACTCGATTTGAGAATGCAAAATCCGCTGTGGATTGACAATTTTTGCTAGCTCATTTAAGCGCGTATCAGGCACTTCGACAATGGCTTTGTTTGGCTCGATAGTGCAAAATGGGTAGTTTGCGCTTTGGGCATTTTGTGCTTTTGTCAGTGCGTTAAAGGTGGTGGATTTGCCGACATTTGGCAAGCCCACTATGCCTATGCTAAGTCCCATTTCACGCCTTTATTTGGATTTTTTGGGAGGGGTTTTTGGCTGTTTTGATAAGGGCTTTACTTGCTTAGAGTTGCGCGCAGGCAGTTTTTGCTTAGAATCTTTAGCGTAATTATCTAAGATAAATTCCACTCCCGCTCTAACGCCAGCCCCGCTCGCACCATAGGGGTTTATATCCCACTCTTTCTCTACAAACGCAGGTCCAGCAATGTCGATATGAAGCCATTTGTCCTTATACTCATCGCGGATAAACTCGCCCAAAAACATTCCAGCACTTATCGCCCCGCCATAGCGCGAAGAGGCTGCATTGCTGACATCGGCGATTTTGGATTCTATGAGTTTGCCTATGTGGCGGTTAAATGGCAGGCGTGCGACTAGCTCGCCACTTTTTAGCGCGGATTTTTCAAACTCCTCTTTGAGATTCTCATTATAGCCCATTATCCCGCTTGTATATTCGCCTAGCCCCACTACGCACGCCCCTGTGAGCGTGGCAAAATCAATCAGCACATCAGGCTTTAAATCCTGCGCGTAAGAGAGGCAATCAGCAAGGACTAATCGCCCCTCTGCGTCCGTGTTTTTGACTTCGATAGTTACGCCCTCACGCGAGAATAGCACATCATCGGGCTTATAGGCATTGCCTCCTATCATATTTTCAGCCGCCCCCAAAATCGCATCGACTTGCACCTCTGCATTTAGCTGGGCTAAGACATTTATGATTCCTAGCACGGCACACGCCCCACTTTTATCGGCTTTCATCGTTGTCATATAGTCTGCGGGCTTTAAGCTAAGCCCTCCGCTATCATAGGTTAGCCCCTTGCCTACAAGGACGATTTTTGGGAGTTTGGTTGCGCCTTTGGTAGAATCTTTTGGGGCGTAGCTTAGGTGGATAAGTCGCGGGGATTTATCCGAAGCGCGTGCGACCGCCAAAAACGCCTCCATTTTTTCTTTTTTCAAATCATCTTGTGTTAGGATTTTGCATTTGATTTTAGATTTTGTGGCGATTTCTTGGGATTTATCGGCTAGATATTTGGGGGTAGCTGTTTGTGGTGGCGTGTTTATCAAATCACGCACAAAGTTTATCGTTTCTGCTAAAATCTTCGCTTTTTTAGATTCTGCTAATGCGCGATTTATAGCGATTTTTTCGCCACTAAAAGTTTCGCTAGAGATAAAAAGCGTTTTTAAGATATTATCTTTTTTGCTTTTTTTGTATTGGTTAAAGCTATATCCGCCAAGCAACGCACCTAGCACAAAATCTACCCTATCTTTATCGCCATAAAAGCCGATTTTGGCACTGCTAAATGGATAGTTTTTTAGCGCACGCACGGCCGTTGCACCCGCTTCGCGTAAATCATCTTGAGAGATTTTGCCATCTTTTTTGATAGAAAGCGGGATATATAGTGTTTTTTCCTCTTGTAAAAAAAACGGCGAATTGCCCTTGTAACCAAAAGATTCTAGGGCTTTGGCGTTTATCCATTTGTGTTTTGGGATTTTTGTGTTGCTAGATTTTGTTTTGGCAGAATCGTTAGATTCTTTTGGCACAAGCACGATAGCAACTTCAGCGTTATTGATTTTTAAAAACTCTTTGTCGATAAATTCGACATTTGGCATTTGATTTGTCATTTTTGCTCCTTTTTTAGATTTTGAGATGTTGTATTTTGTTTGTTTTGTGTGTTATCTAGCTGTTGTTGGAGTTTGTTTATGTGCTTGTCGATTTTGCGCGTGCGGGAGTTAAAAAACCACAGCACCCCGCCCAACAACACTCCTGCAAGCACTATGAAAATATATGGGTGGCTTTTAAAAGTCTGCAAAATATCTAAAATCTGCTCGCCCAAAAGCCACGCTAGCGTAATGGTAATCGCTGCCCATACCCACGCGCTTAGCAGGTTTATGATTGCGAATTTAAATGCGTTGTATCGCGTGATACCTATGCTAATGGGGATAATGGTGCGCATACCATACATATATCGTTGGATAAAAATAATGCTCCAGCCGTATTTTTGAAGCAATAAATGTGCTAGGGCTAGCTTGCGTCTTTGAGAGATTAGGCGATTTTGGATATAGTCTTTGTTAAATCGCCCTATGTAGAAGTAGATTTGGTCTCCTGCAAATCCTCCAAGCCCTGCGACAAAAATCGCTAAAAATACATTCAAATGCCCTGTGTGTGCCGCAATCCCCGCAAAAATCAGTCCTAGCTCGCCCTCTAGCACGCTCCAAAAAAACAAAATCACATAGCCCCATTTTTCTACATAAGTATCCCAAATTTCAATGATTGTCTCTTCGAGTGAAAAATCGCTTTTTTGCGCATAAAAAAGCACTGCTCCCACGCCACAAAGCACGATTAGAGCTATGATAATGCTTTTTGCGTGGGTTTTGATTTTTTGGGCTAGTTTTTGAGCTAGATGGTAGGCTAGGGCGTTCATTTTGATTCTCTTTGTTTTATAGCTCTAAAAGCGCGAAGCTAGGGGATTTTAGCGTGGGGGTAAATTCGCTTTTTAGGGCGATTAAAAAGCAGGATTCTAGCACTTTGCCACCTGCTTTTTGGACGAGGTTTATGCTTGCATTTGCCGTGCCACCTGTGGCTAGCAAATCATCTACAAGCAAAATCAATGGGGAATCTATTTTGTTTGATTGATTAGATTTTGTGCTATTTTGAGTGAATGGCAAAAATGCGTCCGTGTGGATTTCTAGCGTGTCTGTGCCGTATTCTAAATCATAGCTTTCTTGGTAGGTTTGGCAGGGGAGTTTGCCTTTTTTGCGAATGGGGACAAAGCTAATGCCCAGCGCGTAAGCTAGCGCACTGCCAAATACAAATCCCCTAGATTCTATGCCAACAATGTGGGTTAGCCCTTTGTCCTCATAGCGAATGCGTAAAAAATCTATGAGTTGCTTAAAGCATTCTTTATTGCCTAAAATCGTGGTTATATCACGAAACATTATGCCTTTTTTGGGGTAGTCTGGGATAGTTCGTAGATTTTCTAGGAGGGTTGATTCTAGCTGTTTTTGCAAGTCATTTAGCGAAGTGGCGTTATGTGGCATAGTGTGAGATTCCTTATGGTTTGTGGTTTGGTTTGGCTACAAAAGAGCTTCGATTTTGGTTTCTAAATCTTTGATTTTGGTTTTGTATTTGTCAGTTTCTACGCGATATTGAGAATTTCGGTGTTTTAGGGATTTTATTTCATTGCGAAGAGAGTTCATCTCTTGGGTAAGTATATCGATATTTCCTAACGCTCTTTGGAGTTGGAGCTGGTGTTTTTGGATAAGGATTTCGGCTTCTTGGAGGGTTAGCTTCATCGCTGCTGCGTTTCGCTCCTCTTTTTGGGCTACGGATTTATAAAACATCGTCTTAGCAATCATATATAGCACAAATAGCACAAATACCGTGCCTATAAACCATTTTAGTGCTAAATCCATTTTGTTTCCTTTTTGTTTTTATTTGCTTTTATTTTTTGGGATTATTAGTCGTTAAATCGTTCGATTTTATCTATCCTGCGTGCGTGTCGCCCTCCCTCAAACTCGCTAGCAAAAAACGCCTCTAAAATCGATTCTACTTCGCCCTCTCCGCTTATCCTAGCACCTAGACATAGCACATTTGCGTCATTGTGCGCTCGGGTGATATGTGCCATATACGCGCTTGTGCAAAGGCTAGCGCGGATACCTACAAAGCGATTTGCACTTATACTCATACCTATGCCACTCCCGCATATCAAAATCCCAAAAACATTTGCTTCATCTTTTTTGTTGTATTCTAGCATTTTTTTGCATAGATTTTGCGCGAAATCTGCATAATCCACGCTTTGAATAGAATCTACCCCCAAATCAAAAAGCACTTCTCCTTTTTTGTGAAAATAATCTTTTATAAATTCTTTTAACTCAAATCCTGCGTGGTCGCACGCAATGTAGATTTTGCGGTTTTTTTGTGCTAGATTTTGTGAGGTTGTGGGTTTTTTTGTGTGTTGCATTTTTTACCATTTATGTTGTGTATTATTCGTATCAATATGTAGTCTAAAATCTATGCCCCGAGCAAAAACATAAGCAAAATTTTAGCAGGATAAAATATAATATTTGCCAAATATGGCACAAATAATATGCCAATGATGATAAACATACCAAATGGAGCGATTTTTTGCAATAGTGTCGCTAGGCTAGTAAGCCCAAATTTTAGCGCACCAAAAAGCACTACTTGAGAACCATCTAGAGGTGGGATTGGCAGGAGGTTAAACACGCACAAAATCACATTGTATTTGATAGAAGCGACAAGAAAAAGCGCAATACTTAGCCCAATAATGCTATCTATCTCATCAAATGCCCCACTAAAAAGTAGCAATGATGAAAACAAAGCTAAGGCTAGATTGTAGCTAACACCTGCTAGGGCTACACCGCAAGCTGCGCCATATCCGCGATGATTGATGATAAGGGGGATATTTACAGGCACAGGCTTTGCCCAGCCAAAAAGAAAAGGCGCGCTTGTAAAAATCAAAATAGCAGGGAGGATAATACTACCTAGCAAATCTAGGTGTTTTATGGGGTTTATGGATAATCTACCCTCGCTTTTTGCCGTGTCATCGCCATAATGATATGCGACAAGTCCGTGCATAATCTCGTGTCCAATAATGCCTACCAAAAGAGCTAGAATGCTAACAAGGATTTTTAAAACCTGTTCTAGGCTAAAATCTGCGCTAAAAATAGAATCTAAAAAATCCATATTAGCAATATAAAATCCATTTAGATTTAGTCTTTTTTGTAGCGCATATATGTGGGAATGTCATAGTTAACTTTCGTATCGCCACCGCTTACAAGCAACAATGAGCTTAAATCCCCTAGTTCATTTTGTGGTTCATTTTTTGTTGTGATTGTTTCTTTTGTGGCATTGCTTGTCGTAGAATCTCCGTGCGGACTTGAAATAGTAGGCTTTGATAGCCCTGTGGCAATGATTGTTACACGCACGGAATCTTTGCTTTTGTTTTCATCATAATGTGCGCCCTCGATGACTTCTGCTTCTTCATTGTTGATAGCTTCTTTTATAAATTCTGCGGCTTCATCGATTTGTAGGAAAGGGTATTCTGGGTGTATCTCATAATAAGTGATTACACTTCTTGCGTTTGCTATGGATAGATTATCTAGTAGTGGCGAGTTTATGGCATTTCGCACCGCTTCTATGCACGCATCATCTCCGCTTGCTTCCCCGATACTCATTAGGGCTAGCCCTTGCCCGCTGATGACTTTTCTAATGTCTGCAAAATCTACATTTATATCATATTGTCCGCTATTTAGGACTACGCCTGAGATTCCGTTAGCAGCGTTGATTAGGACTTTGTTTATCAGAGTGTAGGCTTCTTTCATTCCTGTATTTTTACTTACGACAGAGAGGAGTTTTTGGTTTGGCACAACTATAAAAGAATCACAGATTTTGCTAAGGGATTCTAGCCCTGATTCTGCGCGTTTATGTCGATTTTCGCGCACGAAAGGTTTTGTGGCGATAAGCACTGTGAGTGCGCCAAGCTCTTTTGCGATTCTAGCGACTACGGGTGCTGCTCCTGTGCCTGTGCCTCCGCCAAGCCCCACACAAATGATAACCATATCAGAACCCTCCAAACTTTTTCTAATATCATCTTTACTCTCTTGTGCGGCTTTTTCGCCTACTTCATCATCTGCACCCGCGCCTAGCCCTGCGGTGGTTTTTTCACCTAGTTGGATTTTTTGTGGGACAGAAGAAGAGTTAAGGGCTTGTATGTCGGTATTTGCTATGATGATTTTTAAGTCTTGGTGTGCGCCTTGATTATACAAGTCTGTAACCATATTTGAGCCACCGCCACCTACACCGATTATCGTGATTTTGGGTCCTTTTTGTGGGTTGATTTCTTTGATTTCTGTGATGTCTATGTCTGCCATTTTATGTCCTTTCTTAGAATAGTTTTTTCCCTACTTTGTCTAGCCAGCTAGTAGCTTTGCTAAACAAGCTATCATTTTTTTGCTGCGCTCTCCATTGTTGCTCCATAGTGCGTCTTTCTTTGTCTTCGAGTAAATCCTCCTTTAAGTCGGTTAAATCTGTGCTTTTGATATTGACGCTATCATAGCTTGATTGCCCGTATCCTCCTTGTGGGTGAAATGATGGCATTTGAGGGGTTTCCTCTAAATCCTTAGATTCTTTGTAGCAAATATTTCCTTTAGAATCTTTTTCATAGTTTGTGCGCTTGCCCGCGCCATACCATATAAGCCCTAGCACTGTGGCAAAAGCTGGGCTTCGCAACTCATCAAAAAGCCCTGACATTTCGGTAGGTCTGCCTATGCGAGTTGGCATTTTTTGGAAAAATACCTTACTTGCAAATTCTCTAATCCCATTCATCTGCATTACTCCACCTGTAAGCACTATGCCCGCTCCTAGCATATCTTTTAACCCGCTTACTTCTATACATCTTCCTAATACTCCAAAAGTTTCTACTGCGCGAACCCTCGCTACTTTTTGCGCTTCATTTAGCTCGGCAAAATGCACTTCTTCATCGCCACTCATTGATGGCACTTCTATGCGCCTATTTTCTTCATTTGCCATAAGGTCTATGTAGTTGATTTTTACTTCTTCGGCTGCTGCGGGTTTGGTTTGTAGCATACTAGTCAAATCCTGTGTGAAATTGCTACCACCTACACCAAAAAAACTATTATAACGCATAGCATTGCCATCGTGTATCATCATCTCACAAGACCCGCCACCTATATCAATACAAGCCACCCCCAACTCTTTTTCATCATCGCTTAGCACGCTAATAGATGATGCGTAAGAGGATAGGACAAAGTTTTCTACCTCTACGCCTGCTAAGCGAATGGTTTTTTTGAGGTTATCTAAGCTAGATCGTTGCGCCATAACAATATATACAAATACTTGTATGCGTGTGCCTGTCATACCCATAGGGTCTTGGACATAGTCTTGCTCGTCAAGTTTGAAACGATATGGCAATATATGCAAGACTTCAAATTCTGGCGGTATAGATGCGTTATACACGGCATTTGAAATGGCTTTGCTGATTTCTTTGATAGTGATTTCCCCATCTGTATTATACACGCCATCACTTCCTATACTACGCGTGTAAGCACCTGAAACAGATACGATAGCTTTGGTTAGTGCGTCTGTTTCGGCCATTCTTTTTGCATCATCAATGGCGGCTTTTATGGTGGTGCTAGCTCGCTCTATATGTGTGATAAGCCCTTTTTTGACACCATATGATTTTTGATTGCCAATGCCGATGATATGGGGCGTATTATCCTCCCGCACATCAGCGATAACGGCGCAAATCTTGCTAGAGCCTATGTCTATGCCTAAAATATGCTGTCCCATTTATGTCCTCTCTAGCGTTAAATGTAACGCTTTATCGTGTATTTGCTTTTTAAAAAATTTGATACAAGATTTAGCACGCAATCTATCTTTCTGTCGCTAGATATTGCATCGATTGCTTGAGACTCGCTAAAAGGCGATATTTTTTGTCCTACCACGCGAAACAAAAACGCATTTTCCCCAATGACTGCGTAATTTGGGTTTGTAGGGGTTTGATAAATCGCTTGCAATAATGACACAGAAGTGTAAAAATCAAGCCCCGCTATACTGAAATTTGGATTTTGGTTTAGCTCGATAAAAGAAAACTTCACGCCCACATTTTTGCCCTTAAATGTGTTTAGCCTGCTTTGGGCTAGATTTGCTAGCTTTTGACTGCGCTCTTTGGCAATGTATTCTTTAGATATTTGTGAGCGAACCTCGCTATATGGCTTTGCTTGTGGGGCGTTTTTTGACAAAATCTTTAGCGTGATAAAATCATCTCCTAGCTCAATGGGCTTTATAGTCGCTCCTACACTATTAGATTCTAATGCAGAGAAAATCTCCTCACTATATTGGCTAGAATCTTGTGAGATGAGAATCTTTTTGGCATTTTCTGGCACAGAATCTTTGCTAGCTTTTTTTAGAATGGCGGTTGATTTTAATGCTTCGCTTTTTGCTTGCTGTTTTTGGTAGGCAATTATTACTTGTGGTTTTATCTCATCGCTCATATTTTCGCCATTTGCTATGTAGTTTTTGGTATAAAAATCTTGCAACTCTTTGTCATTGTAGGGTTGATTGCTAGATTTTGTTATGATAGCTAGGACTTCATAGCTTGGCTGGGTTTGATAATTTTGCTTATTTTGCTCATAAAATTCTTTTAAGCTTGATTCATCTGCGCTTACAGATACACTACTAGCAGGGATAATATCTAGCTCTATGCTATCTGCTATGCCTTCTAGCGCAAAAAATATCGCTTGCTTTTCGAGCGGGGTAGCGATATTTGGGATTTCAAATTGATTTTGTGGTATGTTTGGGAAAAGCAGGGTAAAAATTTTTTGGGATAGCAAATCATTGCGTATTTGCTCTTCAAAATCTCGCTTGCTTACGCGCTCTTGGGCTAGATACTGCTCATAAGATTCTAGTGAAAACGCTCCGTCTTTGTGAAAAAACTCAATGCTTTTGATGAGGTTCATAACCTCTTCATCGCTTATGCGAAGTCCTAGCTCTAAACCGTAGTTGCGGATAAGCGCGTTTGATATTAGGTTTTCTAAAACTTGCCCTTGCAAGTTCATCTGCTGTGCTTGTGCTTCATCAAAATTACCACCTCTTTTTCGCACTTCGTTTTGAAAAATATTTTGATAAGTTGTCGAAAATTCATTTTTGCTAATGGTAATCTTGCCTACTTTTGCCACAGCATCAGCACCTAATGAATAATCCGCAGTCCCCCACATCACGCCACCAGCACCGATGAATGCAATGGCACTTATCCAAATTGTTATCACAAGCCATTTACGATGTTTTTGCATCCATTCAATCATTGTCAAATCCTAATCTCACGCTTAACACGCCTAAAATTTGGGGCATTATAACAAAAATTGTCTAATGTATGTTAGAAATTGGGCGAAAAAATGCGATAAATAGGCAAAATCTTTGCGTTTTTGTTGTGAGAATCTATATCTAAAATAAATCACAAAAAAACACAAACAAAATCTACACATAATCAACAAATTTTAAAAAATAAAAAAAGTGAATAAAAACGCAAGAGAGTATCTAAATCTAGCAAAAGTGAGGGGAAAAAGTAAATAAAAAGCGGGCAAAAAGTGTCAAAAAAATACAAAGTTTTAGAGCAAAATCTAGCTAGAATCCCTCGCAATTTTTAATAAAGTAAAAAGATTCTAGCAAATTCTAATAAAAGGCTTATTTAGTCATTCGTTTCGTGCGCACCGATTTCGATATATATTTCGACTTCATTTTTTAGCGATGCTTCAGCTAACGCACTTTCATTGCCGATACCAAAATCTTTGCGATTGATTTTGCCTTTTAGCTCAATGTTTATAAACTTTCTTTGCTTCATTGGGTCTTCTTCAGGTCCATTTAGCTCGTATTCAAACACAACAGATTTTGTAACGCCTCGAAGCGTCAAATCCGCAGTTAGCTTATTGCCTTTGATGGATTTCATCACAAATTTCCCTTTTGGGAATTTCTCCACATTCAAAAACTCATCTTGTCGCAGGTGGTCATCGCGTTTTTGGTTTTTGGTGTCGATAGATTTCATATCCATTTCACCTGTTAGGGTTTTTAGAGTCTTAGATTTTTCGTCAAAATCCACTACGCCACTATAAGTGTTAAAATTGCCTTTGGTTTTGTTTATCGCCATATATACGGCTTTAAACTCAAGGCTTGAGCGCGCTCTATCGATTTTGTATGGTTTTGCATCTAGCGCGCTTGTGCTTAGGGCTACCATCGAGAAAAACACAGAGCCAAATACAGCAACTTTGCCCATAAAAGCACAAAGAGTATGTTTGAAGTTTGTCATTGCGAATCCTTTTTGTTGTGATTTGGGGAGGAAATTAGATTCTAACTAATGCAAATAAATAAAACAATAATAATGTAACATTTAGGGGAATATATTAAAAATGAATGCAAATGGAATATCAAAAGAGGAGAAAAAAATATGCAAAAAACACGCAAAAAATCACGCCACGAAAAAATAACATTATGCAAAATGTGCTAAAGCCATTTTTGGTAAAATCTTTAATCAAGCAGACAATCATAAAAAGCACAAACAAAATAGCCAAAAGGCAGAATCAATTTTGCTAGATTTTGCAAAAAAGCTACTTTAGATTCTGCCTTACATTATTTTTAGAAGCATTTTTAGCGTTCATAGCATTGATATACGCTTGATACAGACATACTGCAAACACACGCTAAAATACGCAAAAGCAAGTATCAAGCTAGAATCATAAAAGATTCTAATCTATTGTGCTTGGGCTTCGATTTGGATACGAATTTTTACTTCTTCGCCTACGCTTGCATTTGAAGTGTCTTTGCCTACTTCAAAATCCTTGCGATTTAGCTTGCCATCAAGTTTGATAGCAATGATTTGCTTTTTGCTGTGCTCATTTTCCACAGGTCCTTTTACCTCGTAGTCAAATACCACAGGCTTTGTGATTCCGCGGATAGTTACATCTGCGGTAAGTTTTTTGCCTTTGATAGATTTCATCTCAAGTGTGGCTTTTGGGAATTTTTTGACATCAAAAAAATCTGGTTTTTTTAGATGCTCATCGCGTCCTTTATTGTTTGTATCCACAGACTTAGTGTTTATCTCGCCTTTAAGCGCAGTTAGTGTTTTTTTTGCAGGGTCAAAATCAATGCTCCCATCAAACTCATTAAACGCGCCATTTACTTCGCTAATCACCATATGTGAAGTGCTAAATCCCACGCTTGAGTGTGCTTTATCCACCACATAAGGAGCGGCATTTGCTAGGCTTAGCGCAAGCGCAGAGCCAAAAAGAAGTGCTTTGCCAAAAAGGCTAAATGAAAGGCTAAAGGCATTTGTGTGTAAGTTTTGTGTAGCGTTTGACATTGTGTATCCTTAAGAAGTAGATTCTCTATGGGTTGCATAGAGTTGGGCTAGATTCTAGCCAAAAAAGTTAATCAAATGTCTAATATTTGCATTTTTGTTTTTGATTGTGTTTTTGCGTATTGTGTATTTGTAGATTTTGATATAATGCGCTGTTTTTTATGTAAAACACATAATCTTTGCGAAGCGATATATAAATGAAAAAAAACCAAAATCTAAACCAAAAAAATTTGATTTTAAGCATAGAGAGTAGCTGTGATGATAGCTCTTTGGCGATTACAGACATTGATAGTTGCGCGCTTATCTATCATCGCAAAATCTCTCAAGAAAGTGCGCATAACGCTTATGGTGGCGTGGTCCCAGAGATTGCTTCAAGGCTTCATAGCCAATCTTTGCCATTTGTGCTAGCGGATTTGAGAGAGTTTTTGACACATAGATTTGATAAGCAAAATCCATTTAGCGCAGTTAGGGCAGTGGCTATCACCACTGAACCCGGACTATCTGTAAGTCTTTTGCAAGGGCTAATGATGGCAAAAACACTAGCACAAAGCCTGCGCGTCCCAATCATTAGCATAAATCATCTAATCGGGCATTTTTACTCGCTTTTTATTGATACCAAACATATCAAAATCCCAATGAGCGTCTTGCTCGTATCAGGCGGGCATACACAGATTTTAGAAGCGCACTCAAAACAAGATTTTAGGATAGTTGCCACGAGTAAAGATGATAGCTTTGGGGAGTGTTTTGACAAAGTCGCAAAAATGCTAAATCTAGGCTACCCGGGAGGTAGCATAATCGAGCAATATGCCCTAAAATACAAAAAGGATTTTGCTAGTAAATGCGATACGCACGACATAGATGGGCTATCTCCCCTTCCATTGCCATTAAAACATAGCAAGGAGCTAGCTTTTAGCTTTTCAGGGCTAAAAAACGCCACAAGATTGCTTATAAACTCATTTTTAGATTCTAAATCCGCTAAAACTTCTAAAATCTCACGCACCTTAAATGAAAAAAACTCCCTTAGCGAGATAGAAATCGCCCATATTTGCGCTTCTTTTCAGCAAGTCGCTATTGCCCATATTTGCGACAAACTTACCCGATATTTTTCTACAAAATCCGCGCAAAAAAATCCCATAAAAACGCTAGGAATCATAGGCGGTGCAAGTGCCAACTTAGCATTAAGAAGTGCTGTCTTTAAGATTTGTGAGAGATTTGGAGCAGAGCTTATGTTAGCCCCGCTAGAGTTTTGCGCTGATAATGCTGCAATGATAGGCAGAGCGGGGATAGAAGAATACAAAAAAGGAAATTTTAGCGATATAAAATCTTTAGAGATTTCGCCACGAAATGAGTGCAAAATCTTAAAAAATATGACTGCAAATCAAATGTAACAAAATCACAATTATCGTTACTCGCATCTGCTACAATAGTGGCGCGATAAAACGCAAAATATCATCAAAATACATAAAGGAATACAAATGATAGAAGCAACAAAAAATGATTTTGCTAGCCTAATCGCAGATGGGCTATGCGTGGTGGAGATGAGTGCTAGGTGGTGTCCTGATTGCGTGCGGATAAAGCCTATTATGGATAGTTTGGAGGGCGAGTATAAGGAAGTGAAATTTATCCTGCTAGATTTTGATAATAACGAAGAGTTAAAAGAGGAACTAGGGATTTACAAAATCCCTACGCTGATTTTTTATGCAAATGGCAAGGAAGTGGGCGAGCGACTTATCGAGCCAGATAGCAAAACACCTATCAAAAACGCGCTTGATAAATTGATAAACTAATCTTAATTTGTTGCTCGGTATGACAATGGCTGTTGGCATTGAAAGATTTTGTGATTTTTTACAAAAACGCAAAATCGTGGTAATCTACAATAACGGCATAGATTGCCACGCAAGTCTTGCTACTCGCTCGCAATGACAGAGTTTTTGTCATATTGAGCGCGCGAGCGCGAAATATCTCTTTTCTTTTTGTGTCAATTTTTAAGCGAGGGAAAAAGCGCAGGGGCAAAAAATAGGGCTTATACCAGCAGTGCGAAAAATGTTTATTTTTTTGCTTACTTCGGCTTAAAATAGATAAAAAGCCTAGATAAAAAGGCTAAAAAAGCGTGATAAAGGCTATGTATAGTAGGATTTTTTAGATTTTTGCAGGGGGGTAGATGCCCAAGTGCGTGGCTAGATTTTGTGTCAAAACGCTTAGAGTTTTTGCAAAAAACCAAAAAACGCTTAGTTTTTTGACAAAAAAGCTAAACACTTCGTTTTTATCAAAAAAGAATGCTTTTATCAAAAGCAATGCTTGATTTGATAAATAGCTTCTACCAAAAAAGCTAAACACTTAATCAAAGCCAAATGCTTTTTTAACAAAAAGCA
>NZ_JBSIUV010000046.1:0-17122 GCF_053654515.1 Helicobacter sp. T3_23-1059
GGAGCTACTAGCAAGGGCGTTGCGAAACCTCATAGCAAACGCGCTTAAATACACAAAATAAATGTCGACATTTGTATGATTTTGGGTTGTTGTAAAAAATACCCAAAAAAATCCAAAAAATATTTCAACAACATTATGATTTTACTTTGTCAAAATAAATTTTGATTGCGTCTTCGCCTAGATTTGCTACCGCTTCGGCTATATTGTCAAAGTTATCATCAAGATAAGCGATATAAGCCTCTCCCATAAGTTTGGTAACAGATATTGCCATAACCGCATTTAGCCCACCTCCAATGGCACTGCCAGCGAATGGTATAAATTTTGCTAAATTTCCTACGATAGTCCTTGCAGCAAAACCCACGCCAACAACCCCCGCAAACGCACCTGCCAATGTCATCGCCGTTTCTTTGGACATATCTAGCTCATAAACACTGCTTATATGCACTATCATTGCGCATTGTGTAGGCAAAAGCAATGCAATATCAGAAAATGGTATAGGGCTCGCAGCTACCGCTCCAGCACCAGCCGTGTAGCGATTTATGATAGTTTTTGCCTTTTCTTTCATTGCCTTTTTGCGTAGCTCTTTGTCATAGCTTTGCTTTCTAGCAAAGGCATTAGCTCGTCCCTCATTCATCAGCATATAAGTTTTATTGACTAATTCTTTGACGCCTTTTTTTTCTTTTTTCTTGCCGTCATCGTCCTCTATTTCTAGCGCATGCACACGCTCCAAATGCCTATCATCAACCCCCATTTGCTATTTGACAATGTCGCTAAACTTTTCGCCATTTTCATCTTTGTCGCACTCTGCTTTTGTGATAGCAATCATATATGGGATATTATGTTGCTTTAAAATCTGCCATATTTCTTTCTCTGCTTCCTCTATACGCCTGCTAGATTCTGCGATACATAGCCAAGAGATATGAATCTGATTATTGACTTCTTGTGTGCTTCTCTCTCTCAAAAATTTCTCTAGCTCGCCTTTGATTCTAGCATAATCTGCGACTTCAAGCCCTTTAGAATCAAAAATACTAAAATCATCATTGATTTGGTATTCTTGTATTTGTTGGGTTATGGGTTTGCCAGAGCCTGTTTTTGCCACCTTGCTACCAAAAATCGCATTGATAAGAGTGCTTTTACCAACGCCTGTCTTGCCTATGATAAGGACATTTAGTTTTTCTTTGCTTTTTTTGTCATTATCTTTAAAGAAGTCAAACGCCTTGCTTATGATTTGTCCAAAGTCGATACGATTGCCTTGCTCGTTTATGTTTTCATTTGCCATTTTTTACTCCTTTTAGGCTTTTTACAAAATCTAAGATTTTGCAAAAACAGCTTACAAAAAAAAAAAAAAACAAAAAAACAATAAACCAACAATAACTTTTTTAATTTTTATAAATTTAGGGTGTCAAAAAAGTGTAGAAAATCTTGTAAATTTAATGTGTCAATACTCAAAAAGGTAAGTAAAATGAGAAATTTTAAGCGTATGGCAAAAAAATTTTATTTTTTAAAAATATCTTATAAACTTCGTTAAATACGATATTTTAGCGCATACAAAATCATAAGATTCTAAAAAATTTGAAAAATATTTGATAAACACTATCATTTCTAATAAAACTTTAAGGTTTTTTTGCTTACAATGTCGCTTTTTATTTCACAACCAAAAGGAGCAAAAATGGATTTTGCAGAAGTCATAAAAGGCTACATTTCTCATATCAACGAACATCACACAAAAGATTTAGAAGGCTTGCTAAAAAAATTTGGCAATATAAGCGAGCCAAAAGACGCAAGGCTTGAAGGGCTTGATTTAGAAGGGCTTGATTTAGCCCATAGCGGTGGTAAATTGCGCGTGGAGTTTCCACAAAAAGCCACGAAAGAAAATCTAAAAGATAGCATTATCGAGTTATGCAAAAGCGTGGAGCAAAGCGCGGATTTAAGCAAAGTAGAGGAAGAAATCATAGAATTTGCTAAATCTTTTGGCTCTGCTTGTCTTGCCACACTTAGCCCAAAAAATGAGGTGCTTTGCACTTACGCGCCTGTGATTCATCATAAAGAGAAGTTTTTTATTTACATTAGCGAGGTGGGAGAGCATTTTGGCTCTATCAAGGCAAATCCTAGCAATATTGAGCTAATGTTTTTAGAAGATGAGTGCAAGGCAAAATCCGTGATTTTACGAAAAAGGCTTCGTTACCGCGTAGAGCCTCGATTTGTAGAGCGAGGAAGCGCGGAGTTTGATGAAGTGTATGAAAGTTTTATCACACAAAGTGGCGGGAGTGGCGGAATCAAAACCATAAAAGATTTTGCAGATTTTCATTTAATCGAGCTTAAGCCAAAAGGTGGACGATTTGTCAAAGGATTTGGGCAGGCATATCTCATAAAAGATGGCAAAGCTAGCCATATCACAGGTGGCACAGGCGGTGGCTCTCCACATAAAATGCCACATAAAAGCGCGTAAATACCGCGTCAAATAATAAAGCACGCGCAAAATGTGTTTGTGATTTTGCGTGATTTTAGATTCTAAGCGACTAAAGGCGTAATAGGGTAGGTTGAGTGGTGGGTCTCCTTTAGTTGTTGTGATTTGTTTAGGTAAAACCTTGTAAGTATTTTTAGTTTTTTAGCAAAAGTTTATTAGCAAAATCTTACGCAAGTCCTGCATAAGATTTTGTGATATTTTGCAAGATTTTCTAAAATATTTAGGGTAGCACCTAAATGGCATTATCTTCCTTTTGATGAAATATCCCTTTGCTCTATTTTTCTCTCCTTAAGAGTTTGAGGGATATTTCTCTTTTTTAAGCGATTGATTTTATTTCTTTTATTTCACATTATTTTATATGATTTGTTATGTTTTTGGATTTTGCGATATTTTGCTATAATGCGATTTTTTTGTGCCATTTTTACGAAAATCTAGCCAAAAAAACTTTAAAAATGCGTTTATAAAATCTAAAAAAGGCAAAACAATGATAGACACAAAACTTTTGCTAAATGACTTTGAAGCAACGGCAAAAAAACTACAATCTCGCAATGTCTCTAAATCTCAACTACAAAACCTAGCAAATCTCACAAAAGATTACAAAGAAAAAAAGCAAATCCTAGAATCCTGCCAAGAATCCCACAACAAAGAATCCAAACATTTTGGAATGCTAATGGCACAAAAGCGCGATAAAAACGATAGCGAAGTGCTAGCCCTAAAAGCTAAACTAGAATCTAACAAAACTCAAATAGCCACAAATGAAGCATTTTTAAAAGAAGCAAAAGAACAGCTAGATTTTGCCCTAGCGCAAATCCCAAATATCCCCGATTGCGCCACACCAGAGGGCAAAGATGAGAGCGAAAATGTCGAAATAAATCGCTTTTTAAACCCAAAAGATTTTAGTTTCACTCCAAAGGAGCATTGGGAGCTAGCTGATAAAAATAAATGGATAGATTTTAGCGCGGGGGTAAAGCTAGCAAAATCTCGCTTTAGCGTCTTGCGAGGGCAAGGGGCTAGACTATCTCGCGCACTTATAAATTTTATGCTAGATATGAATGAAAAGGCTGGATTTGAAATCGTAGCAACCCCTGTCATCGTAAATGAAACAATGCTATTTGGCACGGGGCAGTTGCCAAAATTTGAAGCAGATATGTTTAAAATCGCCACCGATAAGCAATGGGAAAATGATGATTTTAGCAAGGCGGAAGATTTTAGCAAGGATTGCGAGGCAAAATCTAGCAAGGACAAAAATGATTGCGCCATAGATTCTAAAAAAACCATAGAATCTAAAGATTCTAAAAACGCGCTTTATCTTATTTCTACCTCTGAAATCACTTTGACAAATCTTTATAATGATTCAATCATTAACGCAGAGGATTTGCCAATATGCCTAACCGCACAAACCCCCTGTTTTCGCAAAGAAGCAGGGAGCGCAGGCCGTGATACGCGTGGAATCATTCGCCAACATCAATTTGACAAAGTAGAATTAGTCGCCATAACCCACCCAAGCCAAAGCGAGGCTATGCAGGCAAAAATGCTACAATGCGCTAGCAATATTTTGACTGCGCTAGGGCTGCCTCATCGATTTATGCAGCTATGTAGCGGGGATTTGGGGTTTAGTGCTAGCAACACGGTGGATATAGAAGTGTGGTTTGCAGGGCAGGGGAGATACCGAGAGATTAGCTCGGTGTCAAATACGCGAGATTTTCAAGCGCGTAGGGCAAAAATCCGCTACAAAGAAAATGGCAAAAATAATCTAGTCCATACGCTAAATGGCTCTTCGCTTGCAGTAGGGCGCACTTTGGCAGCGATAATGGAGTATTATCAAAAAGAAAATGGCGAAATTGAGATTCCTAAAGTATTAGAGCCATATATGGCACAAAATGTGCTATGTAAGGCATAAAAAATGCAAAATCTTATGATGATTTTTGCGCAAATATCAAAATCTTAATATGACTTCTAAATCATTGCAATGAGAAAGCTTATGGAAAATCTAATTTATAGGGGAAAAAATGCCACCAGAGCCTAGTATAAATAGCATACAAGAAACCCAAGCAGGTGGAGAAAACAGCACAAAAGCAGGAGGCAAGCTAGATAATCTCTTGCAAAAAATCTCTACAACGATAGAGCCACTTATTGCGCCACTTTTAGAGAATCCTACATTTGAAAAAATCTACAAAAATAAGCCACTTTTTTTTGGGATTTTAGGTGGCGCGTTAGCGTTTATCATTATTTTTATAGTCGCCCTCTCACTCCTGCTTTCCCCCAAAAGTGAGGAGGAAGAGGAAGAAGAGGATTTTGTAGAGCGGACATATACTAAGGCAGAAATTGATGAGATTGTAAATATGCCACTGCCAGAGGCAAGCGATGAGCTAAAAGAATCCAATATGGACAATTTAATCATCAAAGGAAATTTGCTTTATCAGCAAGGTTTGCGAAAAGAAGCTTATGAGGTGTTTCGCAAAATCGCTGATTTTTCCCAATCCATTGCCAACTATAATCTCGGCACGATTCAGCTAAAAAACAACTCTTATGAGGATTCTATCGTGGCGTATGCAGACTCCATAGAGACAGGGCAAAATATCTCTGCAAGCTCGATAAATGCGGCTGTGGCTGCGCTAAAAATCAATCGATATGATTTATCAAGCCATTATTTAAAACTCGCAAATCAAAATCTTGCAGAAATCGCAAATGAGCCATTTTTTAGCTATGCTTACGCGCTTTTGTCGTATTATAAGGGCAATTATTTTGAGAGTTTATCGCCTCTGCTAAATCCAAATTCAAAAGATTTTTCTACGCAAAATGCACGACTTGCAGCGCATATTTTTACGATTTTTAGCGATGATGAAAACGCGCTAAAATCTATCCAAAAAGTCGCCACGCCAAATGATGATAAAACCATAGGGTTGCTATATGCTAGAATGGCACAATACTCAAAAGCAAAATCTCATTTGCTTAGTTATTTGCGCTCGCACCCTAGGGATATTGATTGTATGCTTGCTTTGGGGCTTATTGATTTAAAGTTAGGGAATTATGCAGGTGCTGCAAACGCGCTAGATTCTATCCATTCAAATCGCGGATTTCAAGAAAAAGCACAAAAAATCTACCCTATCAAAGTCATCATAAATCCAGAACTTTTTGATGTGGGATTAGCTCAAAAAATGTTTTGGGAGAGGGATTTTGAAAACAAAGATAAGCTAGGGTATAAAATGCTTTTTTATTATGCGCCATATCGCGTTTTTGACGCTAAGAGGGCATTAGAGGAAATCTCTCAAGCCTCAAGCCTTACTCATATCAATATCGCGGAGGGCAAAAATATGCTACTTAGAAGCTCTACGACTTCTAAGATTGATAAACAGATATTAAAAACCCTTGTGGAGTTGGAGAGCAAAGATTTAAGAGAGGCGTTAAAATTTTTGCAAGAAGCGACAACAAATAATCCAAATCACGCGATTTTGTATTATAACTTGGGGCTTGTGCTAGCACAGCTTGGGCATTATGATGATGCGTATTCGCATTTTATCCGTGCGTATTATTTAGACCAGAGTGATTATGTTTCAGGGATTTTTGCTGTGCTTGCAGGTAGATTTAGCAACAAAAACACAAGCAGAATCAATTATGATTTGTTGCAGAGATTTTATGATGAGGAGTTTAGCGACCCGACACAAAAAGCATATATTGAAAATTTTTTAAACTACCTAAATGACAATCAATTTCAAGAGCGTGATTGGATAAAAAATGCAAAAACAAAAGAGCCTATTTATTATGTGCTTGAGTTTATCTACGCGCTAAAAAACAAAAGCAAAAAAGAAATGATAGAAAATATAAACGAGATAAAAAACATATATCCAAACGATATTGTGGCAAATATTTTGGGGATTTTGGTGGGGAGTTTTGGCGAAAATCTACAAGACATAAGTATCAGTATGTATAATCTTTTTAATGAGCAATCACTTGATTTGCGTCCTTTGCACTTAGGTGGAGCATTTCCTAGAGAGCTATATGTCTATACAGGCTTTGTAACAGGCTCTTTGCAAAATCAAGCCCGCATAATGCAAAACTACCTAATCGCAAATGAAGGCGACCCTAGAGGGACTATGCAAACACTCGGAGCGATTTATATCTATCAGAGAGAATTTCAAAAAGCATATAGCATATACACTACGCTTGTAGATGAGCTAAAAGAGAGTGATAGCCATACGAGATTTTTAGCAGCGGTAAGCGCGGTTGGAGCGGGGAATTATCCCGATGCGGTGCTTTTGCTACAACTTGCCAAAATGGAAACCCCCACCGCCTATGAAGCGCGATATGGGCTAGGGCTACTCTACCACGCCGCAAACAATCTAAAAACCGCAGCGATAAATTATAATTTTATTTCTGTGGCAAATTTTCATTCACAATTTTTTGATTTTCAAATCGATACGCAAAAAATCCACTCTTTTGAGCTAGTGAATAAAAATAATGGCAACCCAGAGGATAATCCACCAAGCCAAGCCACAGCAAGTATCCCAACTAATGCGCAAAATCAAGGGACACAAAATACACAAAATCCGCAAGAATCTAGCGATTTAACAAAAGAGAATAATAAAGCTAATGATATATTGCAAGATGAGCTAGATAAGCCTGTAACAAACCCTCTGCTAGATGCATAAACGCTTCAACAACAAACATAAAAAAGCAAGACGCCAACAAATAAAGTCGTAAAAAAGTAAAATCTAAAAAAGTTAAATACATGTCCTCCATACTAGATTCTCTAAATCCTAAGCAAAAACAAGCCGCACAGCATATCGATGGAGCATTGCTAATACTAGCAGGCGCGGGCAGTGGCAAGACAAAGACGCTAACTTCTCGCTTAGCTTATCTTATCAAAGAAGTAGGAGTTGCCCCAGATTCTACGCTAACTCTTACTTTTACCAACAAAGCTGCTAGTGAGATGAGGGAGCGCGCATTAAATTTATTGCACCAAAGTGACGATTTTAGTTTTTCGCATTTTCGCTCATTGCCCCCGCCTCTTTTATGCACCTTTCATCGATTTGGCTTGCTATTTTTGCGAATGAATATTTCTCGCCTAGAGCGAAGTCCAAATTTTACGCTAATTGATAATGATGACCAAAAACGAATCATAAAACAAATCGATTCTAGTATCCAAAGCGCAATGATTCTAGGCTACATCTCAAACCAAAAAAACGCCCTTATCTCCGCTAGAAATGCCTCTTTGTCTGCCCAAACGCCACAGCAAAAGATTTTTAGCAAAATCTATGAAAAATATGAGGCTTTTTTGCTAAAAAATAATATGGTAGATTTTGATGATTTGTTGTTGCTTAGCTTTAGGATTTTGGATAATGATGAAAATCTATGTATGCAAACTTCGCAAAAATATCAATACATTATGGTAGATGAATATCAAGATACAAATCTTTTGCAAGTGGCATTGCTAAAAAAACTTTGCCACACGCATCAAAATATCTGCGTGGTGGGCGATGATGATCAGAGTATTTATAGTTGGAGGGGGGCTGATATTGGGTATATTTTGGGATTTGCTCAAAGTTTTGATAACGCAAAAGTCATCAAACTAGAGTCAAACTACCGCTCCAAAGCCCCCATACTAAACGCTGCAAATGCCCTAATCGCGTATAATACTTCGCGCTTAGGCAAGGAGCTAAAATCTACTAGAGGAGATGGGGATAAAGTAGAGCATATTTATAGCTATGATGAAAATGAAGAATCAAACACCATCGCAAAAAAAATATCAAATCTAATTTTAGAAGGGGCAAAGCCACAAGAAATAGCGATTTTGTTTCGGCTAAATGCGCTATCAAGAAGCATAGAAGAGGGGCTAAACCGCGCAAAGATTCCTTACAAACTAATTGGCGCGATTAGATTTTATGAGAGGGCAGAGATAAAAGATATTTTGGCATATTTTAGGCTTGTGGTAAATATCGATGATGATTTTAGCCTAAGGCGCGTGATAAACACGCCAAAAAGAGGCATAGGCGAAGTGGTGCAACAAAAGATTTTTTCTAAAGCGCAATCTTTGGGGACAAGTGTCGCACAAAGCTATAAAGCAGGGCATTTAGATTCTATATTAAAACCTGCGCAAAAACGCGAGTTAGAAGCATTTTTTGGCATTTTATTAGAGCTGCAAAACGCGCTAGAAGAGAGTCCGCTAAAATTTGTAAATGATTTTAGTGAAAAAATCAAAGTCATCGATGAGGTAAAAAATAAGCACGATGAAATCGATAGACTTGCAAATGTGAATGAATTTTATGGATATTTCCGTGATTATATTATGCAAAATCCGCACAATTCTTTAAATGATTTTTTGAGTGATTTATCGCTTAGCTCGGGGCTAGATGTGCCTTTGCAAGATTGTGTGTGTTTAATGAGCGTGCATAGCGCAAAAGGGCTAGAGTTTGAATATGTTTTTGTGGTGGGAATGGAAAAAGGATTTTTCCCGCTAATGCGTGATGAGAGTGATTTAGAAGAAGAGAGGCGGCTAGGATATGTGGCTTTTACGAGGGCAAAAGATAGGCTTTTTCTCTCAAGTGTGCGCTCTAGGTTTTATAAAGGCAGGAGGGAATTTATGGATTTATCGCCTTTTCTTTATGAAGCAAAGATTTTGCAAAAAAATCGCGCTAGTGATTCTAGTGATTTTGATGATGAAAGTAATGATGAGATAACGCTAAAAAGCAGTGGGGAGAAAAAAATTTATAGTATTAAAAGCAATCACACGCAAGAAGGCTTTAAAAAAGGCGATGCCATAAGGCATAAAATCTTTGGCGCAGGCGTGATAAAAGAAGTGCAGGGCGATAAACTTCACATAAATTTTGGTGGAAGTATGCGCGTGATAATGAAAGATTTTGTAGAAAAAGTCTAGCTAGAATCTATGCGCTAAAATCAATACAAAAAAAGGGCAAAAATGAGACAAAAATTTTGCTTTCAACATTGCACAATGTTTGTTGGCACAATGTTTTTTGCACCTATTTTTGCGTTTTTTTTAGCGCGTTTTTTAGTCCGTTTTTTAGCTTGTGTGGGCAAAGTGGTTTTATTAGCATTATTTTTGATTCCAGCCATTGCGCAAAATTTGCAAGAAAATACACAAGAAAATTTACAAAAAAGCACGCTAACACAAATCCAAAACTACATAGTATCCGCATATCGCACGCATTATGCAGATTTTGATTTTGTCTTAGAAAATATCGAAGTAAATATCCCTAAAAATGCGCAAGGCAAAATCCAAAAACTAACCCTACCAAATAACGCCGCAAAAAAAACAAGCGGGACGCTTATAGCCACGATAATGGATTCTAAATCGGTGGTATCTGTGCCGATTTCTTATACCATAAATGCGAGTGTGCTTGTGCTACAAGCCCGAATATCCATAAAATCTAGCACAGATATAACAACTCAAAACGCTTTTGCCACGCGGGTAAATCTATCCCTCATAAAAGCTAATCCCCTCCCACCAAAAGAGCTAGGGAAAATCTCTGCGCGCTCGCTTATCGCGCCAAATTCTATCATCACGCGTGATAAAATCCAAGATAGGATTTTGGTGCGCAAAGGGGATAAAATCACTTGCTTTTACAAATCCCAATCTATGCAAGCCCAAATCACTCTACAAGCCCTGCAAAATGGGCAAAAAGGCAATGTCATCAAAGCCCAAAATCTCCAAAGTGGTAAAATACTGCAAGTGAGAATCATCGATGAGGGAGTGGGCGAGATTTTGTAAAAGATTTGTAAAAACACTTTTGATATAATGCCAAAATCTTTTTGACATAGATTTTTGATACGAATTTGACAGATTTTAAAAATCTATTTTCAAAATCTAAAACGCGCAAACAAACACAAAATCAACACAAAACAAATGCAAAACAAAGGACACAAAAATGCTTAAAGCAATATGCAAAATCATTAAGCCACAAACAAACGCTAATAAAAAACGCAAAATCACACAAAAAAATCTAGCGAGTTTTTTACAAAACACAAAAAATGCGTTTGTTTTTTTAGCGTTTTTTAGCGTTTTTTGCGGGGCGTTGTTAGTGGATTTTGCTATCGCTACGCAAGCCACACAAATTACGCAATCTACGCAAATTACGCAAACCCAAAGCAAAGAATCAACTATTCCTAGCAACCAAACGGCTAAAAAAAACGACTCACAAAAAACACAAAACAACGACTCGCAAAATCCTAATGACGCCTCATACAACCCCTTGCAAATCAAAGCATTTGATTTAGCTATCAAGCATTCCTTAACGCTGCTTGAAAACGCATTTATGCAGGCAAAACTAGAATCTTATGCAAATCCGCTATTTTTGCGTGCGATTTTATCGCTGATTGCGTTTGCATTTTTGTGGCTTTTTCGGCGGATTTTGACGCGATTTGTGATGTGGCTTATTAGCCTTAGTTTTCATCTAGCAAAGCAGGATAAACAATCCCAAAGCAAAATCCAGCGCGAAATCATAAAGCCCGTATCGTTGTTTTTGTTTTTGCTAAGCCTTGATATAAGCATAAATATTTTGTATTACCCGCATTTAAGCCCAAAAGAGCTAGAAAAATGGTTTGCAGTGGGCTATGTGGTAAATTTTGGTTGGTTTATCATTATCGCGCTTCGTGGCTATGCAGCCATTTTTATAAACGCTATTACCCAAAAAAGTGATACGCAACGATTTCGCAAAGAAGTGCTAAATCTTTTGTTAAAAATCGCGTATTTTTTCATCATCATCATTACGCTTTTGTGGATTTTAAAGATTTTGGGCTTTAATATTTCAGCAATCATCGCTTCTCTAGGGCTTGGCGGGCTAGCTGTGGCATTAGCTGTCAAAGATATGCTTGCAAACTTTTTTGCCTCTGTGATGTTGCTATTTGATAATTCATTTTCGCAAGGCGATAGAATCGAATGCGGGGGGGTAAATGGCGTAGTCGTAGAAATGGGGCTTCGCCGCACGACTATCCGCACAAGCGATAACGCGCTCGTGCTGATACCAAATTCTGAGCTAGCAAACAAATCCATTACAAATTGGAGTCGCAGAAAAGCAGGCAGGCTAATCAAACTAAGCATAGGGCTTACCTACTCCACCACACGCGCTCAAGTCATACAATGCGCTAGCGAGATAAAAAAAATGCTACTAAATCACCCCAAAATCGCCCAAAGCGATGATGAAAAAGAACAACTAGATTTTAGCGTGTCTTTTAAGCAGGATATTATTTCAGTTGATGATTATTTGGGATACAAAGCAAATGTCTATGTCGTGCTAGATGAGCTAGCGGATAGCTCGATAAATGTGCTTGTGTATTGCTTTAGCAGGGATATAAGCTATGGAGGATATTTACTTGCAAAAGAGGAGATTTTGCTAGAGATTATGCGTATAGTAGAATCTTTTGGGCTTAGTTTTGCATTTCCAAGTCAAAGCGTATATGTCGAGCAAATGCCACAAAATACGACTACTTCGAGTGTGAAATAATTGCGAAGTGGCGTTTTTTGTATTTTTCGTATTTTTGATTATTTGGTTTTTTTTGGGGGTTTAATCTAACTTAAAACTTTTTATGTTAGGGATTAAGTTGTATTGAATAAAAAATCTTTTTGACATTTAAGCATTTTAAAATGCTTCTCTAAGATTTACTTCTAAGATTTTTTCGCCAAAGCCCTATCTTTGTAATATTTATCCATTAAGCATAAAAGCCTCGCAATAATATCTCGTAAGATTTTATCTTTTTGATACATTTTACTTCTTTACTACACTTTTTTGCTTTTTGCTCTGCGTTTTTATGTTTTTTTATATTTATGTTTATATTTTTTTACTTTTGATTATTTTGTTATTTATTCCCATTTCACAAAAGCAAATTTTAAGTTTATTTGGTTTATGATTGCGTTTATTTTTTACATTTTGCTTGTGAATCTTATTTTCTTAAAATGCTACTCATAATGAGAAAATCAACATTTACAAGATTCCAAATGTGTTAAAAGATTTTGTAAAGATTGTGTAAAAAAGGGGTTTGAAATGGTTTTGTATGGGATAAAAATCAATAAAGCATTAGCATTTGTAAATATGGCTATGGCGTGTGGTTTTGCCACTAATATCGCATTTGCCAAAGACACATTAGCCCAAAATATGACAACTGCAAGTAACGCTACGCTTGCTAATAACGAGAGAGAGAGAGAGAGAGAGAGAGAGAGAGTAACTCCGCGCAAAATCTTTCTAATGCTATTCTAAGCCATAATGATAAAAATTCCCCTTTCTTTGTAAATAATAATCCCACACTTTCCCCCTCCATTGCGGAGTTGCAAACCTCTTGTCCCCCCTCCCTTAGCACGAGGCGGGTTAGGGGGTGGGTATCCTACCATTGTGGGCGTGGCAACTCCACGCGTGGCACAAGCCCACAGCTACAAAGTAGCGATTTAGCGCGTAAGCGCGAGTGGGCGCAGTTGCGCAAGCAAAATCTATACAATAATACAAACAATGTGGATTGCCACGATTCTAGGCTTTTTGACAAAAGCCTAGAATCTCGCAATGACGGCAATCCTTATTGGGCTAAAGATTTTACAAATTCTCGCAATGACGGCAATGTAAATTCTCACAATAACGAAATTTTTTGTCGGACTAAGCGTAAGCGAAGTGTCTCTAAATCTAAAAATGCAATTAGAGATATTTCGCGCTTACGCGCTCAATATGACAATGTAGTTATTTCCCCCTCCATTGTAAATAATAATTCCACACTTTCCCCCTCCATTGCGGAGTTGCAAACCTCTTGTCCCCCATCCATTGCGGAGGATTTTGTTTTTTATCCCCCCTCCCTTGCGGAGGGGGTTAGGGGGAGGGTATTTTTAGATTCCACCGCCGACATTACGAGCAGTTTGGATTCTTTAGATTCCAAACTGCGTGGCGCAAGCCCACAGCTACAAAGTAGCGATGTAGCGCGTAAGCGCGAGTGGGTGCAGCTATGCAAGCAAAATCTATACGATAATGCAAACAATGTAGATTGCCACGATTCTAGTCTTTTTGACAAAAGCCTAGAATCTCGCAATGACGGCAATCCTTATTGGGCTAAGTATTTTACAAATTCTCGCAATGACAAATCTACCCACCCCCTTTTATCCCCCTCCGCAAGAGAGGGGGAGATAATCCAAAACAACGAAATCTCCACAAAAACAAACCCACACAAATACATAAAATTAGCCCAAGTAGATTCTATCCGCACGGATTTTATGCAAGCATATTTACCACAAAAGGCAACAACTTCAAAAATAGATTCTACACAAAAACATTTGCCACAAGCCACAATGGATTCTATACAAGTTGCAAACAACACGGCAAATACGCAAAACAAGGTTTTTATAAATAATCATAGAGATATTTCGCGCTACGCGCTCAATATGACAAATGATATAGATTCTATGAAATCAACAGAATCTATGCAAACAGATTCTTCAAAAATAGATTCTACGAAAAAACATTCGCCACAAGCCACAATGGATTCTATGCAAGTTGCAAACAACACAGCAAATACGCAAAACAATGTTTTTATAAATAATCATAGAGATATTTCGCGCTATGCGCTCAATATGACAAATGATATAGATTCTATAAAATCAACAGAATCTATGCAAATAGATTCCACACCACAAGCATTTGACAAACCCTCGCACTACAATAAACTAAAAAAATCACAAGAAACTTCTAGCCAAAATATGCAAGATAGCCAAAATCCACAAAAAAGTGAGAATCTACACAAAAATGAAAATCTACAAGATAGCCAAAATCTACCAACAAATAAAAATCTGCAAGAAAACAAGAATCCACAAAAAAGTGAAAATCTGCAAACAAACAACTTAGAATCAACAAATTTAGAAGCAAAAGATTTAGGTAAAATCACGGCAACAGGGCATAAAGATATAAATGCAGAATCTAGGGAAAAATATCAATCTAGTGCGGGCGAAATAAGCAGGCAAATGCTAGAATCAAATCCTAGTGGGAATGGCGACATTACAAGCATTTTAAAGATTTTGCCAAATGTGCAGTTTGATAACTCTCAATTAAAATCCACTACGCCCGGAGAGATTGACCCTGCCAACATATCCATAAGCGGTGGGTTGTTTTATCAAAACAACTTCCAAATCGATGGCTTTAATATGAATAATGATTTAGACCCCATAGGCAGAAGTGCGGATAATCCCACTGCAAATGGCACAAATACGCTTCGCGGTGGCAGAAGTCAGGGCTTAGCAGTGGATACAAGCTTACTAGAATCTGTAACTGTGCTAGATAGCAATGTAAGTGCAAGTTATGGGGGCTTCACAGGTGGGGTAGTGGAGGCACAGGTGCGCAAACCGCGCAAAGATAATGGTGGTATCAATGGCTGGCATAGCAATATCAGCTATCAATACACCTCCGATAAACTTACGCATTATTTTATCCACGAGAATGCACAATCCACTTTTGCCACAAGTAGCAATGAAAACTACCAACCACAATTTAGTAAGCACCTCATAAAATCTAGTGTGGAGGGCTATATCAAAGAAAATCTAGGGCTTATAGCGAGCTTTAACACCACGCAGAGTTTTATCCCGTTATATGCCTATGACCAAAGATTATTTTCACGCTATAAAGGCAACGATTATAATAAAAAGCAAGACCAACGCAGGGAAATTTATAACTACTATGCAAAGGTATTTTATAATCCAAAAGAGAATCTCACACTAGAAGCAAGCCTCGCATATATGCCACAATTTAACACTTATTTTAATAGTGCTATGCGAGATTCTTTTTATGCGATGGAGAGTGGGGGCTGGCAAGCAGGGCTTAAAGCTGTGTGGGGACACAAAGCGGGCATTTTTACTAATCAATTAGGATATAACTTTATGGAGCATTCTCGCGCAAGTGATAGTAATGTATATCGTGGGTGGTATTATAGCGAGGATAAAAATTGGGCGATGAATGGTAGCAATGTCGCAATGGAGGGAGGCTATGGCAATATGGACGAATTGCAACATTCTCTAAATTATAAAGCAGATATGGCTTTTGAGCCATTTAGATTTTGGAGAATGTCGCATAATGTTTTAGCAGGGCTAGATTTGACTTATCAATACATTGATAAAGAGCGGTTAAATCCATATTATCTCTTAAGTCCGTGGGGATATTACATAGGCAATACCTCATATCAAAGTATCAAAAATCTCAATGGTGGCTCTTGTGGTGCGGATAGTTTAGGGCTAGATAGTTGCTCTAGTGGCAAGGTGCTAGGTGGCGCAGGAGTTGGGTGGAATGGGCAATTTTTTACTTACCTTCAAGAAGAGGGGGTAAATTCTATCAAGTTTGATAATTTCGCCTATGGACTTTTTGTAGAAGATGATATAGGGTTTGATTTAGGAAAAGTGGGGGAGATAAATACACGCTTGGGCTTGCGCTTTGATGGGGATAGCTATATGAGCAAGCAAAGCCTTGCACCTAGATTTTCGCTTAACTACATAACCCCCGCGCCAAAGCAGTGGCAGACAAAAATCACATTTGGGGCAAATCGCTACTATGCGCGCTCGATTTTTAGCTATCGACTTTATGATTTGGTGCTAGATTCTATGCGATATTACACGCGCGATTTAGACCCTGCTACAAACACGCCAAGTGCGTGGGTAGAGCGAGAGGATTTAAAAGAGCAAGGCAGTAGCTCATTTTTGTTTCGTAAGCTAAAGATTCCATATAGCGATGAGCTAATGGCTGGGGTAACGCAAGAAATTGGGAGTTTTAGCATTGGTGTGAAATACATTTATCGCGCGGGCAGAGATGAGATAATGCGCGTGCAAGGGAGGAGCGCAAATGGCAACAATGTGCCTAGTGGCTATACAATAGGCTATAATGTCTATACAAATGACGGGCGAAGTGAGAGCGATATTGTCTCACTGATTTTGCAAAACACTAAACCGTTGCAAACTTATGGAATCTCTCATAATTATTTATTTGCCTTTGACTACACGCATAGTGCTAGGACTTACAATCCTCAAGCCGCCGATGATAGCTACTACAACAACACGCTTATAAAATATGATGGGGGGATTATTTCTTATCGCAATCGCCCTGTGGAAAATTTCGCCCGCCCTTTTACGCTACGACTAAATACTACGCATACTTTTAGCATTTTGCGCACAAAGTGGCTGGTTAATAACTTTTTTAGATTTCGCAGTGGCTATGATAAAATGATAGTTATCACCCAAAGAAGCCACCCAAATTTGTATGACACCACATTTCGCGGGACACAATACGCAAGGCATAGCTTCAAACCTAGCTTTAGTTGGGATATGCGCGTGGGCTTTGAAGTAGATATATGGAGGGGACAAACGCTATATGCAAATGTCGATATTTATAATGTGCTAAATAGTCAAAATATGACTACACTTGGACTAGCAAATGGCAATGCCACAACGGCTTTTGCCTCTGCTAGCTCTATCCCTGTATATGAGCTAGGGAGGCAATTTTGGTTGCAAGTGGGGTATAAGTTTTAAAAATTGTCATTGCGAGCGTGGCTATGCCACGCGTGGCAATCTATCAGCTTGTCAGACTTAGGGCGTAACTCAAAGCATTCAAAAACATTAACCATTGTCGGACTTAAGCGCGTGAGTGCAAAGTATCTCAAAGCGTAGCTTCTTTAGAAAATCTAAAAAATACAAAC